>CADBLZ010000106.1 GCA_902795675.1 uncultured Erysipelotrichaceae bacterium | reverse complement strand
TATTAGAGCTGCTATTATTTGAGCTAACATTTTAGTACGAGCTCTAATTGGTTTTATATCATCACATATACCAGTTAAGATGATGATAAAACTAGATATTAGAATAGCAAACATCTGAATAGATGTGCGAGCAAATAGCATGTAACCAAATAGGAATGCTATAAAGATTGCTAAACCTCCAAGTTGTGGCATTGGTTTACTATGTACTGTTCTTTTATTTGGAATAGCTACAGCACCAATGTGTTCAGCAAGTTTCATAATAAGAGGCATGATACATGCACTTATTAAGAATGTTACAAATATTATTAAAAATATATTGTGATTGTTTACAGTTATATTCATATTAATTCCTCTTTATTTAATTATATTAAATAATTAGTCTTTCTTCTACTATTTTTCCCTTTTTAATCATTTGTGTCCAAATAGATAAATTATATAACTTACTCCTAAACTAATATAATAGAATAATCTTAAGATAGCAAGCTTAAAGAAGTTTATTTTATTATATTTTACTTCATAATACTTTTGACTATCTTTTAAGATTTTATATCTTTTTATGTTATTAATACTTTTACTTACAGATACACTATAGTTATGAATTATATTAGTATCAAGATCAACATATGTTAACATATTATTATTCTTTAATTTACGAGCTAAGATGTTTTCTTCATAGTATAAGAATGTTCCTTCATCAAAGTAATCTACTTTTTTGAAGTCTTTTAATCTTATCATGAAGAAACAACCATGAACTACTTCTACTCTTGTTAATGTTCCTGTATAGTAATCATCTTTATATTGCATACTCTTAGTAGCAAATTTATGAAAGTAGTTCATGTTTAATACTAGTTCTTGTAAATAAGTTGGTTCTTTCCAACCTCTTATTACTTTATTGTATTCATGAATAACAGGAGCTACAACAGAGATGTTTTGGTTTTCATCTAAGTCTTTTTTTAGTTTTTCGATATCATGCTCATCGACAATGATATCTGGATTAGATATGATTATATAATCGATATCTTTGTATTTCTTTTCTAGATATTTAACACCGTAGTTATTACCATAAGCATAACCTTTGTTTTTATCTGAACAAACAACATCGATATGATTATTTTTTAATCTTTGTAGTTTTTTATATGAGTCATCACTACTCTTGTTATCAACTACAAGGATTTGATCGATGACTTTGTAATTTATTATTTTATTAACAAAACTATTAGTTGTTTCGTAATCGTTATAATTTAGTATTACTATTCCTATTTTACTCATTTTTGCACCTCATACATACCGCTAGATAAATAGTTACCATTGGATTAATTAATATATTACCAATTATTATTGAATATAATATAAACAAACTAAATATTATTATACTTAGACCTCTTGTTCTACTCTTTATGAAACCGTTTATTATTACTATGACGTAAGTTATACTACCAATAATACCTATATTATAAAATATATCAAAGAAATCTATTCCTATTATTACATGAGATGTAATATTAGTTGTTAAACCAATTAGATGTCCATAGATATTAGTTATATTATAATATGCATTTAATGTATCTAATACATTTAATTTACCATTAAAGATGACATAGTTAATGAAATCTTGGTTAAATCCTGTTATGTTATGTTTTTTTATTATTTCTAATACATTATGGTACATTGTTAATTTAGGTATTAAGAATATAGAACATATTATAAATATAATTGGTATTATTATTAGAATTGTTTTTTTAATATTAGTAGAGTTCTTATATTCTTTTAATATGTATTTTAAGTAGAAATATATTACGTAGATTATTAAACCTATGATTAAGATATTTTCTCTTAAGATATAAGTAGATATAACAGTTAAGAATATTAAGATATATCTTAGTATATAGTTTTTATTTAGTAAGTAGTTATATACCAATGGAAATAATATTAAGATGATATAACTTATACTTAGTTTACTACTAAATAAGAATAAGTCTTTATTTATGATATAAGGAATTATAATCATAAGAAGATATTCTATTAAGATAATAAATAGTAATTTATTATTTATAAATTTATTCTTGTAACGATTAAAGAATAAGATTAGTATTGGTAGATAGAATATTTTAGTTACGATACTTATTTCATCGAGAATACTATTAAACTTAATCATGAAGATACTGAATGTCGTTATTAAACCATATATTAATAGTAATAAGATGATTCCTCTATCTCTTCTTAGATTTATTAAGTACATGAAAATAATTAATAAGATAATTGGTCTTATGATCATACCAATGGTATAGATAAAGTTATTATTTACTTCAATACCTGTTATTAAATCTATTACAGGACTTAATAATAAGAATAAGACAATTATGATATCAAATAATTTACTATGTTCTTTTTCCATTATTTCCACCATCTTAAGTATATCATAATAAAAAAGAAGAAAATTATTTTTTCTTCTTTCTTGTATTCTTTTTGATTTCAATTACTTCTGTTTTTTCATCCTTATGTTCTTCTTCTTGTGGTTCTTGAACTTTTGGTTTTTCTTCCACTTTTTTATCTTTGTGAAGTAATTCAGGATGTTTTTCAATTACGTTAATAAGTTTAGTAGCTTTTTTTCTAAGTCTTTTTTTACTTATTAATTGGATGACTAGGAAGATGAATAATAGTACTGCTACTCCACTAGCTATCATTAAATATAATAAGTATTGTTTATTTTGTTTACTTATTTCATTTATGAAATCTTTATTAAATAATTGAATAGTATTTTCTTCGATATTTATTTGATACCAATCTGTTTTACCAGTTTCTAGATTCATACCATATATTATGAAGTATTTAGTATCTTTATTATCTTTATAGTAATAAGCGTTTAGTTTGATATCGTTAAATTCGATTTCAGTACTTTTTTCATAATCTTTTATTAGTTCAGATGGTTCTTGTTGGATGAATGTTAGTTCTTTAGTTTTTAATTCTATATATTTAGTATATTTACCATCTTCATAAATATAATAAGATACATTACCTTCTTCATCTTTTAAACCAACTAATGTATATTTAGTAGTTTCACTTTTATAAGCAGGAACTTCTTTATCATCAATTGTTACAGTTGTTTCTTCATAGTAAGCAATTGGTTGTAGTTCTTCTCTTTTTCTTACTACTTTAAAATCATCTCCATCAACAGTTACGTTAATAGGATCAAGTTCTTTTCTAGTTATAACTAATTTGTAAGTTTTAGGTGTACCATTTTGGGCAGTACAAGTAATATTGAAAGTATTTGGTCCTTCTTCTAGTTCAACTTCACCTACACCATTAATAGATGAACGATTATCTTTTTTAGTTGCTTGAATAGTTACTTTAGTAATAGCATTTTCTACTTCTAATGTGTATTCAAGTGTGTTTTCATTAAATGATGGTGATATTTCATAACCAGCAACACTTAATGATGCAAGATCATTTACTTTACTATAAGATGCTTGGATTTCAGCTGCTGTTTTAGATGTAATAGCAGCTTTACCTGTTGAAACTTGCATTTGTGTTTCATCCATAGCATAAACAGCAGCACCAGAAATACCAACTGATGTGTTACATGATTTTAAAGCTTTGAATGAATAGTTATATGATTTTGATTTGATACCAGAAGCGTTTTGTGTGTAATCTACAACATGAGCAGATCCACCAGTCATTTGTAAGCAGCTTGAATCATAAGC
>CADBLZ010000105.1 GCA_902795675.1 uncultured Erysipelotrichaceae bacterium | reverse complement strand
TTCTATGATATCGACCAAACAGATTTCAAAGTTAAGAATTATGCTCGTAAACTAATTCAAGAAAAGAATCCAGCACAAACATTCGAAAAAGGAATCTAACATGGAAAAAGTAGTAACAATGGAAAACCTAACCATTATTGCTTGTATTGGAAAGAATAACGAATTAGGTAAGGATAATCAACTTATCTGGCGTTTCAAAGAAGATATGAGTTTCTTTAAAGAACAAACAATGGGTAAAGAAATAGTAATGGGTACAAAAACCTTACAAAGCTTACCACATCTTCTTCCTGGAAGAACACACTTACTAATATCAAAACATCAACAAATGATACCAGGTGTTCAAATCTTCCGTACAGTTGATGACTTCCTAAATTATGCTTATCAAGTAGATAATGAAATAATGGTTATTGGTGGAGCTAGTATTTATAAAGAACTACTTCCATATACTGCCCAAATGTACTTAACAGAAGTCGATCGTGAAAGTGAAGCTGACGCCTTCTTTCCTGAATTTGATAAAGAAGAGTGGAATCAAGAATTATTAACAGAGAATGTTGAAAAGGGTATTCCATATAGAAGGATAAAATATTTAAGAAAAGATGAATACTAATTCATCTTTTTTGCTTGTAATAATTTGACACAAACTTTTAATTATAATAAAATAAAACTCGTGTAAGAGAGGCGAAGTCTCAATGGAAGAAATAAACATGAGTGAATTATTATCTTATTATAAAAAAAAGATAAAAAGAATGATAAAACCATGCCTTCTAATCTTTATTATTTTAATGGTTTTATTTGCTATCTTTAAAAGACCATCTTTTGAAACTAAAACATCTATCATAATATCAAATGACTCAACTAAAAACATGATTTCAACTTATACTGGTTTATTAACTAGTGATACCGTTATTAATGAAGGTATAGAAAAAAGTGAAGTAAATATTAGTAAGAGTTACATAAAAGATAGATTAACTCTAGGTGCAGTTGAAGGATCTAGATTATTTGAAATCAAACTTAATTGTGATTTTAGATATAACTGTAAAAAGATTAATGAAGGAATAACTAAAGCTCTAATATCTACTATTAAAGATAACTATAAAGTAGAAGCTAAAATAGTTGATGATACTACATCATCAAGCATTTGTGCATTAGTTATCGATTATATTAAATTAGTAGCTATATCACTTGCTTTAGCACTAGCAATCGTTCTTGTATATATCTTTATCTTATTCTACTTTGATGATTCAATTAAGTCAGAAGAATCATTAAATAAATATAATATAATTGGTAAACTAAATGATGCTAATACAAAAGAAATAGAACTACTAAAAACTAAATTATTATTATCTTACGAAGAAGCAAAGATAATTCATATTACTTCTATTGAAAAAGAAACTAATAAAAAGATTATTGATGAATTAATTAACTTATTAAAGAAAGATAATAAAAAAGTTGCTCTTATTAGTAATGATAAAAAAACATCTAACATTGAAGACTTAGATAAACTTAAAAATAAAAATGATTATATTATTATAAATAGTTCTAATGCATTAGATTCTAAAGAAGCATTACAAAATGCTTCATTAAGTGATATCAATATTATCTTAGTAACTTATAATAAAACAAAGAATAAAGAATTAAATAAACTTAATAATACATTTAAAGAAATTCATACTAATCTAGATGGAATTATAATAAATAAAAACTAGGATTTAATCCTAGTTTTTTATTTTATTACTTTCATCTTTTTTAAATAATTAATTATATAACCCATAGCTTCGTCAAAGTCATCCCCCTCAAAACCATGACCAGCACCTTCAATAAAATATAACTCACTATTTTCATATATCTTATGAACTTTCTTAGTTTGACTTGGAAGAACTAGTAAATCACTTGTGCCTTGGATAATTAAAATATCTTTCTTATCTTTAACTATCTCACTATAAACATCATAATCCCAAACATCTAAAAAGTATTTCTTACCAACGGTAATCTTTTGTGTCATTTTAACCTCTTCAGGAACCTTATCTTTAGAACTGTACCATTTAGAAACACTACTTGGAATACCTAGAGCAGGGTATAGAAGAACGGTTCCCTTAATATCATCTCGTTTAGCAGAGATAAGAGCAGATACTGCACCACCTTGACTAGAACCCATAAGAATAATATTGTCATTATCAACAAAATCCCATGTTTTAACTTCTTCAATAATAGTTTCTAAGTCATCCATCTCTGTTAGAAATGACATTTCTTTAGTTGAACCATCACTTTTACTTCTATCAGATCCACCTCTAAAATCAAAGCAAATAGTAGCAACTCCTTTTTCCTTTAACTTATCCGCATAATCTTCACAAGCTCTATAAGTGGCTCCTAAACCATGTGAATAAATTACTATTGGTACTTTTCCTTTCTTATTAGGGCGATGTAAAACACTATATATTTTTTGATCATCTTTATTCTTTATGTAAATAACTTCATCAAAGAAATAAACTTTACCATTTAATTGTAAATATATAAAGATACCAATAACTACTAGTATAATGATACCTATTATTAATAATATTCTTTTTTTCATACATAACCTTCTTTTTATAATTATAACATCATAATCAGTATGATATAATAAATAATAGATAATCCATTATTTATAGCTGAAAAGAAGGTGACATCATGGAACTATATAATTTACTTTTAAGTGAAAAACCAAGTGAACAACTTGCATCACGCGAAGAAGAATTATTTACACTAATTCCAGAATTGTCTACTTGTAAAGGCTTTAACCAAAATAACGAATGGCATATCTATGATGTATATGAACATATATTACATGTTGTTGATAATGTACCATCTAATATCGTAATGCGCTTAACGGCATTATTTCATGATATTGGAAAACCATCATCATATATAGAAGATGAAAATAAAGTAGGTCATTTCTATGGTCACTGGGAAGTATCACAAAAAGTATTTGATTCATTTGCGAGTAAATATAATATCGATCATGATATAAGTGAAAGAGTATCTAATTTAATTTATTATCATGATATTAATGTATCTAAACTAAATGAAACAGAATTAAAAGAAATGTTTCATAAACTAAATTATGATGGTATAGAAGAGTTATATATATTTAAAAGAGCCGACTTATTAGCTCAAAATGAAAAGTATCATTATATACTAGATGAATATACTAAACAAAAAGAAGAAATACTTAGTAAACTTAAAAAGTCCAACTCTTAAAAAGAGGTGAAATAATGAGAAAAATAATCATAGCAGGAAGCGCTACTTTTTATAAGGAAGCATTAGAAATAAAAAAAGAATTAGAAAGTAAAAATTATAATGTTATAGATTATCCTAAAAAGATAAAAGATGATATTGAACTTGAATATAAAGAAGCTTATGAAACCTTTTATAAAAATTTAAGTAATACAGATGACTTATTATTACTTAATTTAGATAAAAAAGGAATTGAAGGTTATATAGGATATGAATCTTTCGCTGAATTAAGTAATCTAATTGTTAAAAAGATTCAAGTAAATAATGATCATAAAATATATCTTTATAAAATGCCAAGTAAAGAAGTTGGTTGTTATGATGAAATAAAACATTTCTTAGAACTTGGTTATATTGAATTATATAAATAAAAAAGAGGCGATAATATGATTAAACTATTTGATAGCAATATGAATGAAGTTGATATAAAAAGAGAAACGTATCAATGGGACATTTTTCCACTAGATAATTTTTCA
>CADBLZ010000104.1 GCA_902795675.1 uncultured Erysipelotrichaceae bacterium | reverse complement strand
CAAGATAGAAAGAACAACATATGATATTGTTGTCCTTAAAAAATCCAAATACCAAGAACTAAAAGCAATTGCTAATATTGGTTATTTAAATGAAGAAAAAGAAGAACTAAATCAAAAGATCAAAGAACTAAATAAAGTAAATACTAATTATGATGATATCTATACCATGTATGAAGCATTACTAAATAATAAAATACATGCTATCATCTTAAATGATTCTTATATAGATGTTCTAAAAGAAGATTATGAAGATATTGAAGATAAAATAGAAATAATAGATACCTTCGTAATAGAAACAAAAATAGAAGAGCAAGAGGTAATAAAAAAACTAAAACCTATTAATATTTACCTATCAGGTAGTGATTCAAGATCTAGTGAAATAGTTGATAAATCAAGATCAGATGTTAACATGATAATAACTATTAATCCAGAAACACATAAAATATTAATAACTACTATACCTCGAGATTACTATGTCATGGTTCATGGTCAAACAGGCTTAAAAGATAAACTTACTCATGCAGGTATCTATGGTTTAGACACATCTCGTAAAACGGTTGAAGACTTATTCGATATAAAAATCGATTATAGTATCAAAATAGGTTTTAATTCTGTTGTTGAATTAGTTGACTTAGTAGGTGGCGTAGATATCGATAGTGATACTGAATTTGATTCATATCATATGAAAGGATGGCACGTAAAAAAAGGCATTAATCACATGGATGGTAAAAAAGCATTAGCTTATGCCCGTGAAAGATATGCTTATAGAACAGGCGACCGTCATCGTATCCAAAACCAAGAACAAGTATTGGAAGCAGTTCTAAAGAAACTATCTAAATCAAAAACATTACTAACTAAATATGAAAAGATCTTAGATTCAATTAGTAAATTCTATAAAACAACTATTCCTAAAGAATACATCACATTACTTATCAAAGACCAACTAACCAATATGGAAGAGTGGGAGATTGAAAACATGACTGTTAGCGGTAGTGACCTAGTAACTAATACCCATACATCTCCAAAACTAAAAAGATATGTAATGGTTCCTTATGAAAAAGATGTAAAAAAAGTTACTGAAAGAATCAATGAAATATTAGATGAAGAAAGATAATTTAAAAATTATCTTTTTTTATTATTGACAACACGAACAAATGTATTATATAATGAACATGGTAGAGAAAAGAAAGGATGGTATGATGATGAAAGGAAAAATAGTATGGTGGGATAAAAAGAATAGAAGAGGTTTTGTTGAATACAAAAACTACAATCTATTTGTATATCTATTACCAAATTTAAAAATAGATTATGACTTAAAAGAAAATGAAGATATTTCATTCGATTTAGAAGTCTTACATAACACTTATTACATAAAATCATTACAAACTATTAACTAAATTGTTACTTTAAAGTAGCATATTTTTTTATATTAAGATAAAATAAACCTGTGGATGTGATACTATGGAAAAATTAATCATGGTTAAATATGGTGAATTAGGAACAAAGAAAGATAATATAAACTTATTCTTAAAAGAATTAAAGAAGAACATTGATTTTATCTTATCTGATTTAAAACCTAATATAACATATGATAAAGGACGTATGTTTATATCTTCTGATGAAGAAAACTTTAGTAAGATAGAAGATAAACTAAAATATGTCTTTGGTTTAAGAGGATACTGTATTGTTTATAAATTAGATACAAGAGATGTAAATGAAATTGGTCGTACAGCTTTAGAATTAATAAAAGATAAAGATATTAAAACATTTAAAGTTGTAACTAAAAGAAGTGATAAAAACTTCCCAATTGAATCTCTTGAAATATCAAAAAGAGTAGGAGGCATAATCCTTCCTCATTTTGATAATCTAAAAGTAGACGTTAGAAATCCTGAATTAACTATTAATATTGAAATAAGAATAGATTCATCTTATATCTATTTTGACACTATTAAAGGTATTGGTGGTTATCCAGTTGGAACACTAGGTAAAGGTCTTCTAATGCTTAGTGGTGGAATTGATTCACCAGTTGCAGGTTATATGGCAATGAAGCGTGGAATAAAACTAGAAGCTATTTATTTTGAAGCACCACCTCATACTTCACCTGAAGCCAGAAACAAAGTTATTGCACTTGCTAAAAAGTTAGCAATTTATAATAATGATATTAAACTACATATCATAAACTTTACTGAGATTGAAACTTCAATTTATAAAGATTGCCCTCGTGATTACTTGATTACAATCATGCGTCGTATGATGTATAGAATATCTGCAATCATTGCTAATAGACAAAACTGCAAAGCTTTAATTAACGGTGAATCTGTTGGACAAGTTGCTAGTCAAACGTTAATAAGTATGGGAGTTATTAACCAAGTAACTAAATTACCAGTAATAAGACCATTATGTTGTTTTGATAAATTAGAAATAATAGATCTAGCTGAAAAGATTGATACTTATGAAACATCAATTCTTCCTTTTGAAGATTGTTGTACGATCTTTGTACCAGAGCATCCTGTTATTAATCCTGTAGCTAAATTAGCAGAGGAATATGAAAACAGAATCGATTATAAAGAAATGATTTATCGTGCAGTTCACTCACGTGAAGTAATTGATATAAGTGCCGAAGAAACTAATAAATTTGCCGATTTATTATAAGAAAAGGATGGAAAAACCATCCTTTTTACTTTATAATTATATACGAGGTGTTTTTAAATGAAAATTTTATCAGTAAATGCTGGCTCTTCATCATTAAAATTTCAAATGTATGAAATGCCAGAAGAAAAAGTTTTAATCTCTGGAACTTTTGAAAGAATTGGTATCGATGGTGGTATGTACACTATTAAATATAACGGAGAAAAGAAAAAAACTGAAAGAGAGTTTAGTACTCATTCAGAAGCTGTTCAAGTATTAATTGAAGAACTATTAAACTACAAAGTAATTGAATCATTAGATGAAATTAAAGGTGTAGGACATAGAATAGTTCACGGTGGTGAACATTATACTCATTCAGTTGTTGCAACTGAAGAAGTAATTAATGACTTAACTGATATATCAGAATTAGCTCCACTTCATAATCCAGCTAACTTAACTGGTATTAAAGCATTCCAAGAAAAAATTCCTGATGCTTTAGAAGTTTGTTGTTTTGATACAGCATTCCATCAAACAATGAATAAAAAAGAATTCTTATATCCAGTTCCATATGAATGGTATGAAAAATATGGTGTAAGAAAATATGGTTTCCATGGAATGAGTCATAACTATATTGCATTAAGAACTGCAGAAATCTTAAATAATCCAAGTGCTCGTATTATTTCTTGTCATATTGGTAATGGTGGTTCTTTATGTGCTATCAAAGATGGTAAATCAATTGATACATCAATGGGCTTCACTCCAAATGCTGGTTTAATGATGGGTTCACGTTCAGGCGATATTGATGCTACATTAATTCCATACATTATGGGTAAAACAGGTGAAACTTTAGAAGAAGTAATTAATGATTTAAATAAAAAATCAGGATATCTTGGTGTATCTGGTGTTTCATCAGATTCAAGAGATATTGAAGAAGCAGCTGCTGCAGGTAACGAAAGAGCAATCTTATCACAAGAAATGTATGTTGAAAAGATTGTTAACTACATTGCTGAATACTACCTAGAACTAGGTGGTGCTGATGCTATCGTATTTACTGCAGGTGTTGGTGAAAACTCTAAAGATACAAGAAAAGCTATCGTTGATAAATTAGCTCCATTAGGTATCAAAATTGATGAAGAAAAGAATAACATTCGTGGAGAAGAAGCTTTAATATCTACAGAAGATTCATCTGTTAAAGTATATGTAATACCTACAGATGAAGAAGTAATGATTGCAAGAGATACATATAAATTCATTAATGAATAATAATTAATAAATAGAAAGAGGGTGACTTATATGATAAAAAAAGAATTTAAAAGAATCTTAAATACAATAAAAAAATATGACACTATTGTAATTGCACGTCATATAAGTCCAGACCCTGATGCTATTTCTAGTGAAATATCTTTAAGAGAATTAATTAAACTTAATTTTCCTAAAAAGACTGTCTTTGCAGTTGGAACATCAGTTAGTAAATTTAAATACTATGGTAATTTAGATAAAATAGATGATTCTAAATTAAAAGAAGATGCTTTACTTATATGTACAGATGTACCTAATCAAAGTAGAGTAGATGGTGTAGACTTTGCTAATTATAAAGAAGTATTTAAAATAGATCACCATCCATCTGATGAAGTATTTGGTGAATCTGATTATATTGACGAAACAGCTACAAGTACATGTGAAATAATTGCTGAATTAGTATTAGATACTAATTTAAAAATAACTAAAGAAATAGCTCGTAATCTATATTTAGGAATAGTTTCTGATAGTGAAAGATTCCTAATCAAATATACAACTGCTAGAACATTTGATATCGTTTCTCGTTTAATTAAAAAGACTGATATCGATTTCACAAGTGACTATCATTATTTATATGAACGTCCAGTTGAAGAAATAAGATTCAAAGGATATCTAGAACAAAATCTAAAAGTAACTGATAATGGTTTAGGTTATCTTGAATTATTTCCTGATATATTTAAAGAATACAAAGTTGATTCATCAACACCTTCTAATATGATTAATGATTTTAATAATATTAAAGGTGTTTACGTTTGGGTTTTCATAAATCATGATGACAAGAATGACTTAGTAAAAATAAATATAAGATCAAATGGACCAGTCATAAATGAAATAGCTGCTAACTATGGTGGCGGTGGTCATAAATATGCTAGTGGTATCCGTTCAAAAGATGAAAGTATCATTCCAAATCTAATTAATGATTTAGATAATGCTTGTAAAGAATACAAAGAAAACTTACAATAGAATTGTAAGTTTTTTATTTAGGAGACATTTATGAAATGGTTTAAAATAATATTACTAATATTGTGGATGGGATTAATATTTAGTTTCTCTAATCAAACAGGAACATCATCTTCATCCTTAAGCACTAAAGTGTTAACACGTATTGCTATAACAATTGATAAAGATATGACAGATGAAGAAATAGATGAGTTTGTTGATAAGTACTCATTTATAATTCGTAAAGTAGCACACTTAACGATTTACTTTATTTTAGGTATTCTAGCTTATATCAATTTAAAAGAATACATGAAAGTAACACCAGCGCTTGTCATTTATTCAATTATATTCTGCTTGGTTTATGCATCAACTGATGAAATACATCAATTACTAGTTAATGGTAGATCAGGTAATATCTATGATGTAATCTTAGATACATGTGGATCAACACTAGCTATATTGATATCATATTACTCTAGGAGACGTTTGAAAAAGTAAATAGATTATATTATAATCTCCTTATGTCCTGGTAGTTAAACGGATATAACGGGGCTCTCCTAAAGCTCAATTGCGGGTTCAATTCCCGCCTGGGACACCATTAGACAATAATCGAGATTTATATCTCGATTTTTTTAATAAAGAGTAGTGATATTGTGCTATAATACATGCAATTGTACAAAAATTATCTACACGGAGGCTCATATGAAAAAAAGAAAAAAATTAAAATCTGCAGTTTTAGTTTCTTCTTTAATCGGCGCAAGTCTCTTTTATAATCATGAACATACTTATAAACCTGAATATCAAATAATTAACTATGAAGAAAGTGATGCTTTTGCAACATATTCTTTAGGTTCTATTTATATTGGTGATATGTCTTATATATCATCTTTACATAATTTATTACCGACCGATATCTTAGTTATAGATGAAAGAGATTCAGATGATCCTAATCTAAAAATTATTGCATCTTATAAAATAGATGATAAAGATATTAGAGATGAAATCATTGAAGTCTTAGAAGTTTATGAACTTATGTATCCATCAAAATGGAATAGATCATTAAAGTCAATGAGACTAGAATGGTTTGTTCATAACTTGTTACATGATTTTAATTATAAGTTAGATCATACAACAGATGTTGATTTCAATAATGAAGATGAACAGAAATTTGATAAAGAAGTTATAAGAAAGCTACTAAAACTATAAAAACGTTTAATCATTTTTGATTAAATGTTTTTTTATTTACACACTTAGTGAATAACTTTACATCACCCAAAAAAATAAATTTACACTAAAAATATTTAGTGATATTATTAAGATAAGAAAAATAGGAAGAAGGAAAGAATAATGAAAGATAACAAAAACTTAATAATAGCAATTTTACTTGCTGCTGTATTAGTTATGTCAGTTGGTTACGCTGCACTATCTACAAGTTTACAAGTAGGAGGTACTGCAACAATCGCAACTAATGCTAAATGGGATGTAGAAATTACAGGAATTACAGTTAAATCAACAACTGGTAATGTTACTCCTGGTACACCAACATTTACAGCTACTACTGCAACATTTAATACTACATTAGCTCAACCTGGTGATTCTGCTACTTATGAAGTAACAATCGAAAACAAAGGTACAATCGATGCTACTTATAGTAGTGTTACTAGAGCTATTGAAGCTGCTACTGGAGACAATGCAGTTAAAGGTGTAATCGTTTATTCTGATACTGAACCAGGTACTGCAGGTTCAACTGTATTAGCTGCTGGTGAATCAAAAACTGCTACTATTACTGTTAAGTTTGATGATAGCGCTACAACTGTAGATGCTGGTACATCAAGAACTGCTACTTATACATATCAATTCGTACAAGCTTCAGCTTAATATTTAAAACACTAAACGGGAAGGGAGCTTCTCGTTTTTTTAGATTAAGGAGTTAGACATGAAAAAAAGAACAAGAAGAAAACTTAAACGCTTTTTCAATAAGCATCATGTGCTTGTTGTTCTTTTAGTTGCCATAATCACAGTTGTTACAATGACGGGTGGTTACGCACTTCTTAGTCAATCAGTTAATGTTAATGGTATGGCAACCGTTAAAGGGAATCAATCGCAAGAAGAACTTTGTGCTATAACTAAATCTTACACACTTGGTGGAGAATGGGGTCAAAACCCTTATAATGCTATTATAAATATTACTTTAACAAACAATTCACCAACCCATACTATTGTTGGTTGGACATTTAGAATACCTGATCCAAATAAGGTGTCTGTCTTATCTTGGGATGACACGGTTTATGTGGAAAACGGCTATACATATGTAACTGATCAAGGTTATAATGAAACTATCAATGCTAATGGTGGATCTGTTGTAAGACAACTTCAAATTCAAGTGAATGATCCAACAATGAGTGCTGCTGATGTTGTAAATTCTATTGAAATCCTAGATTGTGGAGGCGCTACCAACTATGAAGTTATAAATATTTATAGTCCAAACCATCATGTTTCTTTAGAAATAAATCAATTAGAAACACAATTAACTTGTACTTCTGAATTGACACAAGCGTACAGTGGGGGAGACGTATACTATACTATTAGAATTACAAATGACTCAAACTATGACTTGGTTAGTTGGCGTTTAAAAGGTTACTATGGTGAAGGTAACGCGTTAACCAATTCATGGCCGTACCAGTGGTCGGTTGATAGTGATAACCATATAGTTTCTATTACGAATACTTCTAACATGGCTCCTGGTCAAACAGCTGAAGCGGTTGTTGTTATAAATCAAAATGGAAATGAAAATCCATTAGATCTAGTATGCGCAGGAATTAAATCAAGCGCTGCTAGCGTTCAATCAGCTGCTAGATCTAGATCTAGATAAAGAATAAAAAAGAGGTGAATAATTATGAAAAGATTTAAATCTTTAAATCTACTTACAATAATGATTATATATTTACTTGTAACCATTATCTTAAGTAATTATAATTATTCGCTTCTTTTTGATGTTATAAATCCTATTTTTTATTCACTTTTACTAATTTATATTTTAACTAAAAGACGTTATAATCATTACCACAATGAAAAGTATTATTTTGTTAATGCCTTAATAATGTCTTTTATCCTTATTTTAATATTCTTATATTCCGGTTTTATAATCGGCTTCTATCACAATATTTATTCATATAAACCATTAGCTATTCTAAAAAATATCTTATGGTATGTTTTACCAATTGTATCAATTGAATTTACTAGATCGTATATTATTAATCAAAATAAAAAGAATAGATGGCACATGGTTTTAATTACGATAATCTTATTATTACTAGAAGTAAACTATGGTGTTTATTTATTAAACTTTAATAATCATGAATATATCTTTGAGTATACTGCAAGTACACTTGTTCCTTTAATAGCAGAGAGTGTTTTATCTTCTTATTTAGTATATATTGGTAACTATAAAATATCTTTACCGTACAGAATAACAAAAGTAATCTTAACTATCTTTGTACCAATTGTTCCAAGATTCGATTGGTTCATGTTAGGTATTATAGGAATAGTGTACCCAGTAATTATTTACTTCTTATTCAAATTCTTCTTCGTTAGAAGAATTGCTGGTGAAAAAAGAAAAGGGGATAACAAAATTAGTATGATATCTCTAACAATTACAATTATCATTGTTTTCTTTTTATCAGCCTTTATGCTAGGTCTATTTAAGTACGATATAGTTGGTATTTTATCCAATAGTATGGACCCAATTTATAATCGTGGAGACGCTGTAATTTATGAAAACTTAAGTGAAACTGACTTGAAAAAAATACCTATTAATAGTATTATTGTATTTAGAGTAGATAACCAGATTGTGGCTCATAGAATAATTAGTGTTAATAATGATAGGGGTAAAATATCTTATCAAACTAAAGGTGACGCCAACAATGCTCCTGATGTGTTATATGTCTACCCAGATCAAATATTGGGCGTATATAAATTTAAAATTAAATATATTGCCTATCCATCTGTTAAATTAAATGAATACTTTAATCATGACAGTGCGAAAGTAGAGACCAAGTAGGTGAAGGAATGTCTCATAAAAGAATAAAAAAGGGTTTCTCATACTTAATAATAGTAGTCTCAGTAGTTTTTATTGCATTAGGTATCTTCCTAATCTTAAACTACTTTAACCATAGAGAAACTAAAAACTTAGTATATTCTTATAACATTACCAAAAATGTTGATTCAAAAGTCAACATATTTGATAATGGTTTTTATGATGCATCAATTTTACAAGGTAAAGAAGGATACCCAAGTAATGGTATTAATACAATCGATTTTGGCTTTACATACGCTTTCTCAGCTCCAATAGCTGCTGATATTAACTATAGTTATCATACTAATGTTGATTTAAACGCTGACTTCAATATAGATAATAAAGTAGTAGAAGTATGGGAAAAGAGACTACAATCAGGTGAACAACATACTGAAACAACAAATGGTTCACAAATAACAATTCAAGATACAGTATCAATTGATTATGCATCATATTATAACTTAGTAAGAACTTATATGGTTAACTATAACTTAAGCATTGATGCTTACTTAGATGTTGTGTTTACAATTGATTATCAAGTAACTGTACCAGAAACTAAAGAGGTAACTAATAAAACAGATAGCATAGTTGTTAAAGTTCCACTAAATGAAACAGTAACAATTATCAAACCAGAAATTACCCAAACACCTACACAGGAATTCTTCAAGAATGTTCGTAACACAAATGCTATTGAATTATTCTTCGGCACAATTCTAATAATGATCGGTGTATCTGGTATATTAGCAATTATTATTATCAATAATAAGACAGCTAAAGATAAATATAAATCTAACATGAGTAGAATCTTAAGAGATTATGGTGACTTAATTGTAACTGTAACTAATAAACCAAATCTATATACATTCAACTTAATGAATGTAGGTACAATTGAAGACTTAATTGATTTAGTTGAAACTAATAACTTAAGTATTATTAGATACGAAAACAAAGCATATCATGAAAGTTACTTAATTGCATTAAAAGATTCTTACGCTTATGTATATGTCGTAAATGATCATGAAATCAAATAAAAAAATAAGCTAATTATTTCTTAAGGAATAGTACGAAATACTGTTCCTTTTTTTTGCATTATATAGTATAATTTAATATGAGTAAGAATAGATATGAGATGATCAAAAATGAACAATCTTAAGTATAAATTTAAACGCTTATCTAAAAGTAAAATGATCATTCTACTAGCCGTTTTGGTAGTAGCTCTTTTTGCGTCCCTATCTATTTATAGATACTTTGCTGCATCAGTATTAAATGGTGCTAATGAATCTAGTATTACTGCTACAACAGTATATGTTAATGATCGCGTATCAGATTATGATTACTACATGTCTTTAAATAGAACAACTATTACAACAGTTAGTGAACCATCTGGTGAAGATACAAATCGTTACAATGATTCAAACTTAATTCCAATTACAATCAACTATTATGGTTATTCTTATGGTCAAGAAGATAATACTTTTGCTCGTGGTAAAGTATCACCAACAGAAGGCCAATACATTTATACATACTACAAATATGTAGTAAGAGATGAAAACTATGCAACATTCGAACTAATTGATAATCCATTCTCATCAAGACCAGATGGTTATGGTTTTGCAGGGTGGACGACAGATTATGAATTTGAAGGTGACGTTCCATCATTTAATTTTGATCAAGAAACATTAACTGAAACATTATCTATTCCGGTAGATGTTTCATCAAATGATGAAATAACTGTTAACTTATATGCTACATGGGCACCTGCTAATGTTCAAAGAACATCAGATAGAGGTTCATCTAGAGAACAAATCGCTGCAACATATAATAATTTCGATGTAGCTTACCAAGCTAAAGCTATACCAATGGCTGAAGTAAGAACACATTATTACTTACAAAATCAACAAAATGATATAACTGCTGATGGTGCTTGGTTCATATTAGCGTCTGTTAACCAATTAAATGTTGGTGACCCTTATCCAAATGATGCGATCAGAGTAGAAACATATCAAAGTGGAACAGTTTGGAATAATCAAACAAATACAAATGATCCTGTATATACAACAGTTCCTATGCGTGTATCTGATTCCAACTATCCTCAATCTGATAAATATTGTACACAAGAAGCTAAGAATAATGGTTATGACGGATGCCGTTACTACAAATTAGTAACTCCAGATGATATCATTTCTAACGTTGCTCTATATAGATGGAGTAGAAGTCAAAGTAGAATGAATAGAGCTGATAGAAACGGCTTATATAAAGATCAAGAAAAAGTAATCGGTTATCGTTTAAACGTTCCTGATAACTTTAGTTTAGTTGGTTTATATAAAAAGACAAATACAATGAGTTATGACCAAAATGGTGACCCATATGAAATGTATAATGGTACTAACTTAACAAAATGTACAAATGGTTGTTGGGATAGATACCATAGAATAACACCATTAGATGATGTGTCAGAACAATTCTATACTAATCCAACAGATGAAAATGGTTTTGCTGGTATGTATACATCTAATACACCAGTTTATTACTACAAAACATCAAGAGAAACAAATATTTACTTAGTTAATACTACAGGTTCATTCTTCAATGATTATGTTGATCAAGTACCTACTAATAAGCCAGTTGTTTTAACAACGAGTGCCTTTGGTACAGCAATTCCAAACTCTGGAATTCAATATAACTGGAATAATTATAGAGTTGGTTTCTCTGGCGATATAAAAGTTGAAAACATGGATTTTGCTTACAGAAATGATACCTCTAACTATGTAAAAACAAATTATGCAACTGCCGATGATTATCGTGCAAATACAATTAGACAAGTAGAAGAAAATAACAATTGGTATCCAAATGTTACACACTCATGGTTCTTTAATTACCACAATGTTAAAATTGGACGTAATGTAACAGCGCAAGGTAATATGGTTTCACCATATATCTATAGTGGTACTTATGATACTGTTAATGGAAACGCAACTCATTCTAAAGCTTACGTTGAATCAGGTAAGTATGGTGTTATCTCAAATGGTGGTGACACTAGAACAAATGGCGATGCTGTATTAGCTTATTCAACATTAACGACTGGTAACGATTACGATAGGGTAAATGGTAATACTGGAAACAGTAAATTAAAGGTTTACTACTTATTAGCTGCATCTATAGCAGGTAAATATGGTGCTGGTTCAAATACAGATAAAATCACACCAAGATCTGTCATGATTGCTAAGAGTGGTGAATATGGTTTAAATGCTGCTGGTACAGCTTATCAAAATGCTTACATGTCAGGTATTTATGCTGGTGCAATATGGCGTAGTGATGTTTTAACTACTAGAGAATTAATAGTTGAAGGTGGCCGTATTAATGTTATTAATGGTGGTCCGTTAGTTAATGAAGGCTTTGCCCTTAATGCGGGAGCATCTCAAACATACAATGCAACAACGATTAGATTCAAAGGCGGAACTGCAAGATTCATCTTTGGTGGTGCCGGTGTATCTGCTACAGTAGGTAACAGAATAGTATCTGTTACTGGTGGTACAGTTTATAACAATGTCTTTGGTGGATCAAACAGTTATCGAAGCCAAACTAATTCTGGTCAAGGTATTTTAAAAGGAACAACTTTATTATATATTGGTGGACATTCACATATTGGTGGTGGTAATACTACTAATACTAATGGAATATGTGTTGCTGATATTGGTTCAGTCTTTGGTGCTGGTGCTGGTAATGCTCAATACCAAGACTTAGGTAAAGTAGTATCATCTCACGTTATCATTGATGGCGATGCTGTTATTGAGGGTGACGCTTATCTAGGTGGTAACTATGGTACAACAGGTTCAATCTTCGCAACATCAACATCAACAATGGATATCTTAGGTGGAACAATTAATGGTAATGCATATGGTTCATCTAATAACCGTGGTGCAGGTTTAAAAGGTCAAGAAGCTTTAACTGAAAATGTTGCCAGATTAGATTACTACTACAATGTTTATACAGTAGCTTTAGGTGGAACAATTCCTGCTGGATCATGGTTATATAATGGTTCTAAAACAGAAACTAATATTACGTGTACAGCTAATTCTCCATACTATTATGGATCAGGTTGTGACTATGCACTTAATAAAGTATCTAAGGGTGATTCATTAACTGAAGTAGAAGCTAACATGGATATTTATAGTTTATATTTACCTCATGATACAATTCACAAATTTACAGCTGAATATGACTGGGCAGTAAATAAATTCTGGGATACAATCACAAGTTATGGTGATGCTACAAAGATTAATGTTAACTTAAACGGTGGTACTGTTGTAGGAAACATTTATGGTGCATCAAATACTTCAGGTATTACTTATGGTATTATCACAGTTAACTTATTAAAAGGTACTGCTGGTGGAGCCTTTGGTGGTGGCCGTGGTGCTGCTACAATGGTTGATAGTAACGTTTATGTAAATTCTGATACTACTAATGATAATGATTTAGTAGTAGGCAATGTTTATGGTGGTTCTGAATATGGTATTGTTAACTTCAGTTCAGAAGATAACAATTATACAGTTGCTAAAACTGCTAAGAAAACAAGAGTAACAATTAACGGTGGAACATTCACTAATGTCTTCGCTGGTTCAAAAGGTGGACCTGGTGGAACACCAACAATCGCTGGTACAGCAACATTAACTGTAACAGATGGTAAAATAACTAACGCTTATGGTGGTAACAACTTAGGTGGTAACTTATTAAATAGCTCATATGTCTTCCTAAGAGGTGGTGAAATAACTACTGCTTATGGTGGATCTTATCAATCTGATATTGAATCTTCATATATTAAAGTT
>CADBLZ010000103.1 GCA_902795675.1 uncultured Erysipelotrichaceae bacterium | reverse complement strand
TAACAGATGATGAATTTGTTCGAATTCAAGAAAAAATAGATGACTTAGAAATATCAGCTTATGACATGATTGAATTTGTAGCATATACATCAATCCATGATCCATTAGTAGCATATAAAGTATTATTTCAAAATACCAAAATACTAGGTGAATTAGTAACTTATATGATCAAAGAAAGATATGAAGAAGATTTAAAAGAATCTCTAGATAACTTTAATGGTGTCATAGATAATGAAGAATTAAATCCAAGCTTACGTTTCTCATATTATGAAGCATATACCAATATTGATAAATCATTTGCTGAAATCAAAAGAAATGATAAATATTATATAAAATAGGAGGATAATATGGAAAATAAAAATATCGAAAAGAAATTAGAAAAAGCAAAATCTAAAGGAAAAGGATTCATGAAAGAATTTAAAGAATTCGTTCTACGTGGTAACGTAATGGATATGGCTGTCGGTGTAATTATTGGTACTGCTTTCTCAGGTATTGTAACAGCACTTACAAATGACTTCATTAATCCATTAATCAACTGCATTGGTGGAGCTGATATTGAAGGTAAGATTCATCTAGTAGGGGACCAATATATCTTATGGGGTGACTTCATAACTGCTGTAATCAACTTCTTAATCATGGCTTTTGTTCTATTCATTATCTTAAAAGCCGTAAACAAAATTGCTAGTATCGGTAAAAAAGAAGAAGAGAAGAAAGAAGAAGCTAAAATATCTAAAGAAGAAGAACTTCTTACTGAAATCAGAGATTTACTAAAAGCAAAAAAATAAGATGTACAAAAGTACATCTTTTTTTATCTTGCAAAGTACATTAAGAAAGAAATTAAAGTACCAAATAACATAGTTAAAGCCATTATCCAACCAACTACAGTTAAAATAGTTTTTCTTCTCTTATTTTTATTAATAACTCTTTGTTTTTCTTTTTCTCTAGCTTTAATTTTCTTTTCTTCTTCTAAACGTCTTTCTTCTTTAATTTCAGCACGTTCTTCTTTAGTTCTTTTGCTCACTTTTATCACCTCGTTAATACCATTAATAATATAACATAAATTCAAATAATTAGTAAAGAAATAATGGAGTAATTTCCTTGACATGTATAATGTTAAATAATATAATTAATATGTAAAATCGTTGAAGGGATTTGGTAAATAATGCGTAAAATTAACGATTTATTCCAAGAACTTGGAATCTCAAAAGTAAGACTTGCAAAATATTTAGGTGTAAGTCGTCAAATGGTCTATAATTATTTAGATCTAAACGACTTAAATAAACTACCAAAAGAAAAGAAACTATTAATTTTAAGATTACTAGATATCGAAGAACCAGAAGAATTAGATAAAATAGAAATTACTACTGATTACTTAATGGCAGTAGAAAGTAGATTAAATCAAGGTGTTAAAAATACTAATGATTTAGATACTCAATTAGACTTAAAAGGTTTATCTAAAGACTCTCAAGTATTAGTAAACGATATTGTATATATATTAAAAGATAAATTATTAAATGATGGACCTAAACAAGAAAACTATAATGCAATGTTATATTTATATCATTTATTACAATCAATGGATAATGTTCCAGAGATTAAATATATCTTTGCTTATATGTCTAAAACAACAGGTTTCACTTCTCCAGAAGAATATAAATTCAATGAAGAACAACAATTTATTTTTGAAGGTATCATTTATACAGCTTTAACACTATATAATAATGGTGGAGCTTCTAAATCAAAACTAATTGAATACCACAGAAAGTTTGTTGAAGAAATTCAAGAAAAAAGAGAAGAGAAGCTTACTCGTACTGAACAACTTAATACATTAAGTATTCAAGCATTACAAGAATTAGGTTATTCATCTATCACTGCCGAAAATGCAGCTGAAGTATACGAAAAAATGGCTGAAATAGAATCAAGAAGAGTGTAAAAACTCTTCTTTTTTAGTCCCCTACTATCAAATAATTAATAGAGTAGGGATAAATACTCAAAATAAGTATAAAAATGCCCCAAAACGCCTAAAAATACCCAAAATATATATAATATATTACCTATCAGTTATACATACATAAAATATAATAAAATTAATATATAAATGACTAATATTTTAAAAAATAAAGTCCCCTCTTCTCAAAAATAAAAATAATAGGGGAGTTACTACCTTCTATCAGATAAACTATTATACATATCTGGTAAGAATTAAAATATAACTTTTCCATGAGATGATAACTTGTCCATCTTTTAATATCTCGATTCCTAATTCTAAAATCAAAAAACAACTTCAACTGATAACTTGATCATTAAAACATATTTCGATTCCTAATTTGAAAACTACAACCAGGAATCGAGGTGATATGTTGTCCATCTAAACATATTTCGCGGAACGATTCTAAATAGATGAATTCCATGAGGTGATAAAACTATCACTTAATTGATTCTCGATTCCTAATTCGAATAGTAGTTCCATGAAGTAATATATTAATCGTTAAATAATAATTCGAATCCAATAAAATAAATTTAATTATAATTTATAAATTATATAATATGTAAATCTAATCATTAATAAATATAAATAGAGAGTAGTAAATGGTATAATTAATATAGAAATAAATACTTAAATACCTATATAATTATATTATAATCTAACTTCGTATAATATATATTATGTTAACCAATAATAAGAATAAAAAAAGATCAGTATCTCTACTAACCTTTTAATTCATATTCTTACAATATATTTTTGTTTTAATACCTTCTGAGTTATCGTAGTAACATTCGCATACACCTTTATTACATCTTGTGTCACATCCATAAGCTACAGAACATCTTAAACGATTTAATTCAACTTCATCTTTAGGACTTCTTCCAAGTGGGCTATTAATTAACTTATCTAATTTCTCAGATAATGTCTTATATGTCTCACTAAATGAATTATAATCTACTGAATCAATAATATAATTCCCCTTCTTAGATTTATAAGCTGAAATTGTAGTCACAACTTGATTAATATAATCTAAATCTTGTTTCTTTTCTACACATGAATTTATATTATCTAAATCACAATTATATTTACCATCTAAACCACTAATTAAATTAGAAACATATTTATAAGATATAGTTTGAAGGTCAAATAGTTCTTCCTCCCCTACTTTATCGTATATGTCACCAATATTTTGTAAATATTTTTTATCTAGTGATCCAATATATTTAGTTAAATTTTCAGTAACTTTTTTATCATAGTTAGTTGTATTATTCTTAACAAAAATAACTAATGGAATAATGAAAAGTGTTACTATTATAAGCTTTATGATTAATTTTTTATAATTCATATTATCACCTACATAATTTTATTTCTTGGATGATATTTATAATCATCTTTTAATTTCTCATTTACTAAATGAGCATATATTTGCGTTGTACTAATATCTTCATGACCCAATAATTCTTGTATAATTCTTAAATCAGCACCATGTTTTAATAAAGAAGTAGCAAAAGAATGTCTCAAAGTATGTGGTGATATATTTTTATTTATACCAGCTACCTTACATTGTGCTTTAATTATCTTAAAGAATCCTTGTCTACTAATTGGTTTCTTAGCATTAGAAATAAATAAATATTCTGATTCTTCACTTCCTAGAATAGTATTTCGATACTCATCTAAATACATTTTTAGGTACTTTATAGCGTTATCAGTAATCGGAACTATTCTTTCCTTCTTACCCTTACCAAAGACTCTTATAAAGCAATTAAATAGGTCTACATCAGTTATCTTTAAATTAACTAATTCTGTTATTCTTAAACCTGATGCATATAATAATTCCATCATTGCTTTATTACGATAATCGTATGGTGTAATAAGTCTAATATTTAATAACTTATCTATTTCTTCTTCTGTTAAATAAACAGGTAAAGATTTAGGCATTTTAGGTGTCGAAATATTCTTACAAGGATTTTCTTTTATTAAATCTTCATCTAATAAGAAATTATAAAAAGAATTAATAACTGTAATTTGATGATTAATACTTCTAGTATTCATATGTTGGATACTATTTAAGTATTTAGATATATCATCATATTTAAGTGATAATAAACTTTCATTAAAGAATAAATCAAAATCTTTAAGATCATTATGATAACTTTTAATCGTATTATCACTCAGTTTTCTCTCATATTCTAAATAATTAAGATACTTAAGAATATATTCGTTCTCCTTATATTCTTCCATACTCCCCACCTATTATAAATTATATCATAAGTTAACATAAAAAAAGATACAAAAATGTATCTTTCTTTTTATTAGCAAGTAGCTCCAGCAACATTAACCATTTTATCATTGCCAAATGTTGAAATAACATCTTCGTTTACCTTACCATCTTTAATAGTATATTCGTAAACCTTACCATTATATTGTCCGTCGTCAGAACATTTACCTAGATTAGCATAACGAAGTCTATCACTATATAAAACTGCATTACCAAAATCATTAGCTGTACTATCAAATATTGAGTATCCAGTGTATTCATCAGTTCTAACAAATGTGATTATATTATCAATTGCAAATTTACTTGTACCAGAATCCACTCTAATACCAAAGCTTGTGCCCATTTGATATTCTATTTCTTTTAATAAATTACCATCTTCATCATATATAGAAATATATTTTAAAGTAGATAAAAAAGACACAGCATCTTTAGCAGGAATATAATTATTCATAACGACTAAATAATCTTTATTATCTAAACTATTAATTACATGATAACTATATTCTTTACCTTCAAATGTATTTAAGAAAACGTCACTCTTAACATTTTCACTAGTTACACCAGGTAAAAAATCGCTTCTAAGTTTCTTATCATCTAAATAATAAGTTCCAATATAACCTGATTCTGAGTCTTCAGAAGCTTTAATACCTAATGAATAAGTATGTATCTTACCATTTAATTTAACTTTCTTTTGTTCTAATTTATCAAAGTCACTAGCTTTTAAAGAATTACTGACAATAGTTACATCATCACTTTTATTATCTTCATCTTTAAGTTTATTATCTCCCTTAAAAATATCTTTAATTGATGCAGATACATAATTTTGTGTATTTAAATAATAATAAGCACCAAATCCACCAACTGCTATACAAAAT
>CADBLZ010000102.1 GCA_902795675.1 uncultured Erysipelotrichaceae bacterium | reverse complement strand
TTATTGACTTTTTATATGGTTGCATTTATGCTATAGGAGGAACTATGCAAAAGATTGGTGTAGGTATTTATGTATGTGCACCTAAAAATGTAGATGTTCAAGGTAAAATATCTGACGATAGCAACGCTAAAGACAAAGATAAAAAAGAAGAACCTGATTGGTAAAATAATCTAAATCTTCATTTGAGGTGATAGCATGAAGAAGTTTAATACTGAACTTAATGGTTACAATAAGCTTGAAGTAAATAACTTTGTTAATGAAGTTACTAGAGAATATGCTGCTCTATATGAGAAACTAAAAACTAAAGATGAAGAAATAAATAGATTAAAAGAAGACCGTCAAAACCATACTGATTTAGAAACAACTTTAAATAGAGCCATCTTAACAGCTGAAGAAAGTTCTAAAAAAATAAAAGATGTTGCTCGTGATGAAGCAAAAAATATAATCGATGAAGCAAAGAAAAATGCTAATCAAATTATCAATGATGCTTTAATTAAAGCTGAAAAGATTGATATGGAAACTGATCAAATAAGAAGAAGTCTTGAAATATACAAAAAAAGAATAAAATCTACTATCGAAGAACAACTAGTAATGGTTGATGATGTCGATAATATAAAATTAGAAGATAAGGAAAGTTAATTCCTTATTTTTATTGAAATGGGGATAAAAATGAGAAGATTAAAATCATTTATAATCTTATTGGCAACTGTCTTATTACTAACTGGTTGTGGTAAAAAATATATCGGTTATTGGTGTAATTATGATGAAGCAGCTGTAATAACTGTTTTAATGAAAGATGGTTACACTGAGAATGATAAAACTAAGATTGAAAAAGTATTAAATGACTATGAAAATATTGATAGCATTAACTTTATATCTAAAGAAGACTATGCTGCTCAAATGGGTCAAAGTCCAGAAGATATAGATATCTATGCTAACTTTATTGTTTCATTTGATTCAGTAGATAATATTGGAACATATGTCGAAGAGTTAAGTAAAATGAGTGGTGTTTTAGAAGCTAAACAAAGCTTTGCTAAAACAGGTATTACTATTTATAACTTAGAAAAAGGTCATAAATATACATACACTAACTCAGATGAGGCAACAGATAATGATAAAGTAACAGGTAAATACCAAGAAAAGAATGGTGTTATAACATTAACACCAGATGATGGTGGTAAAACAACATTACTTTATATTAAAGATAAGTACTTATGTGCTGATGCTGATTGCCAAGAAATCTTCACTTCAAGTGATGAAAAATGTTCTTCAAAATAAGGAGCTAATGCTCCTTTTTAAATTCTAAAAAATAAGTTATAATATAACTAATTGAGAGGTAATTATTATGAAAAAATGTATTGGTTGTGGAGCTGAATTACAATCTATTGATAAAACTTTACCAGGTTATATTGATGCATCTAATATAGAAGGTAAAGATTATTGTGAAAGATGTTTTAAGATAATTAATTATAACTATAAATCATCATTACATTTAGATAATATTAATAAATATGTCCTAGATACAATTAATAAAGATAACAAATATGTCTTATACTTAATTGATTTCTTAAATCTTAATACAGAAACAATTAATACATTTAAAAGTATTAAATGTCCTAAAACATTAATAATTACTAAAATAGATATCATTCCAAAAGGTATCAAAGAAGAAAACTTAGTAAACTTTATTAGAGAAGAATATAATATCGAAGATGATGTCGCTTTATTATCTTCTAGAAGTAATGTTAATACATCAGTTATCTATAAAATACTAGAAGATAATAACTACAAAGAATCATATATCGTTGGTTACACAAATAGTGGTAAATCAACTTTACTTAATAAACTAAAAGCTAAAAATGGTAAAGGTTCAGATATAACAGTATCTCTAATACCAAACACAACAGCTAACTTTATTGAAATTGATTTAGAAGATATTAAACTATTTGATTCACCAGGTTTTGTTTTAAATAAAACATTATATAATGATGATGAATATGACTTAATAAAAAGAATAAACCCAGCATCTTCTTTAAAACCAATTACAATGCAAACAAAAGATAATATGATTTTAAACTTAGAAGATAAATTATACTTTAATACAGATAATAGTAATTCACTTACATTCTATATTTCTTATAACTTAAAACTAGATAAACTATTTAATAAAGACATTAAAAATAGTACTACTTTAGACATAAAAGATAATACAGATATAGTAATAAAAAGTATTGGCTTTATTAATATCAAAAAAGCTTGTAAATTAAGAGTTAATAAGGAATATATAGATTTAATCGAATTAAGAAATTCGTTCTTTAGAGGTGCTCAAAATGACGAAAATTAAAGTAATGTCAGAATCACTAGCAAATAAAATCGCTGCTGGTGAAGTAATTGAAAAATGTGCCTCAATTGTAAAAGAATTATGTGAAAACTCCATTGATGCTGAATCTACAGAAATAAAAGTAGAACTAACTAATGGAGGCCTTCAAGGAATTAAAATAACTGATAATGGAATAGGTATGGAACATGATGATGCTGAAATCTGTTTTGAACGTCATGCTACATCTAAATTAAAAAAAGAAGATGACTTATTCTTTATTAATACTTTAGGTTTCCGTGGTGAAGCTTTACCAAGTATAGCATCTGTTTCAGAAGTAGATTTAACTACTTGTGCTACTAATGTTGGTACTCACTTAAAACTAAAAGGTGGTCAAAAATTAGTAGATGAAGCAAGTGATGCTAGAAGAGGAACTATTATCGAAGTTAAAAACTTATTCTATAATACACCAGCAAGATTAAAATATCTTAAAAGTGAACAATATGAACTAAGTCAATCAGTTCAATTTATAGAAAAGCTTGCTCTTAGTTATCCTAATATAAAATTCAGTTTATATAATAACGATAAAGAACTAGTTAAAACAAGCGGATCAAATAACTTACTTAAAGTAATTCATGAAATATATGGCTTACAAGTATCATCTAATATGGTTGAAATAAAAGGATCTAATGATGATTATGATATTGAAGGTTATATCTGTAAACCAGAAGTATTAAAGTCTAATAGAAACTATATGATTACTATCGTTAATAATCGTATAGTAAAGAATTATGATCTAAATAAAGCTATTAATGATGCATATTTTAGATATAAACCAGACATAAAGTATCCTGTAGTAGTAATTAAAATATATACTGATCCAACATTAATTGATGTTAATATTCATCCAACAAAACAAGATATAAAACTATCTAAAATGGAAGAATTATATGAACTAATTACAACAACTATTAGTAATAAACTTCAAGAAGTGCTTTTAATACCTAATGCTTTAAAGAGTGAAAAGACTTTAATTGAATTACCTAAAAACATGATTGAAGATAAAGATATTCAAAAAGACTTAGAAGATAAAGTAGTAACTGAAATAAAAGAAGATTATAACTTATTTGATACAGTAGAAGAATCTACTCCAGTAGTAAAAGAAGAACCAAAAAGATATCAAAGTGTCATGGAAAAAATCATGAACCCTCAATTTAGACTTCTTAACTTAGAAGTAGTAGGGCAAGTACTAGGTACATATATTGTGTGTCATAATGAAGATGGTTTATTCTTAATCGATCAACATGCTGCTCAAGAACGTGTAAATTATGAAAGAGTAATTGATAGCTTTGAACATAAAGAAATCCTAACAACTGATATGTTAATACCTGTAACAATAGAACTATCACCAAGTGACTTCTTACTTATAAAAGAACACATGGATGTTTTAGAAGATATGGGTTTTGTTGTTGAAGAATTTGGTTTAAATACATATCAAGTTAAAACTCACCCTACATGGTTAAAAGAAGGATATGAAGAAGAAATAATAAGAAATATCTTCGATGAAATAATTGTTCAAGGTTCATCGTTTGATCGTGTTAGATTTAATAATAAAGTATTAGCTACAATTGCTTGTAAGATGAGTATTAGAGCTAACACACCATTATCAATCGAGATAATGCAAGAAATAGTAGATGAATTATTACAATGTAAAAATCCATATAACTGTGCTCATGGAAGACCTTCTATCATAAAGTTCAGTACTTATGATTTAGAAAGAATGTTTAAAAGAGTAATGAATTAAAAAAAGAAGATTAATTATCTTCTTTTTTCTTTAACTCTAAATCATATAATTCTTTATATTCTTTACTTTTTCTTAATAATTGTCTATGTGTTCCTTCAGCAACTATCTTACCATCATTTACAAATAAGATTCTATCTGCATTAATAACTGTTGAAAGACGATGAGCAATTATCAAAATAGTATATTTATTTTTCATATTATTAATAGCATCTTGAATACCTTTTTGGGTTTCATTATCAAGTGCTGATGTAGCTTCATCAAATAATATAATCTTTGTCTTTTGTACAAATGCTCTAGCAATCGCAAGTCTTTGTTTTTGACCACCAGATAGAGTAAGACCACCTTCGCCAACGATAGTATCATATTTATCTGGTAAAGATTCAATAAACTTATCTAACTTAGCCATCTTACAAGCTTCTTTCATTTCCTTATTAGTTAGATGATCAGTAACAATTCTAAGATTATCTTTAATACTCATATTAAAGATATAAGGAGCTTGTGTAATAATTGTTAAATTATTTCTAATAGATTCTTCATCTAATTCATTAATATCTATATCATCGATATAAATATGTCCAGAATCAACATCATACATCTTTGCTAATAAACTAAAGATAGTCGATTTACCAACACCAGACTTACCAACGAAAGCAACTGTTTCATTAGGTTTAATTTTAAAACTAATATTATCTAATACTTGTTGTTTATCATCATAACTGAATGATACATCTTTAAATTCAAAGTCACCTTTAATCTTATCGATATGTCTTGTACCAAATGTTTCTTTACGATATACAGCACCATCTAATATTTCAAATACTCGATTAGCTGACAAGTTAAAGTCTTTTAATGATTCCATAACATCAGTAACAATTGTTAAGAAATTCATAACACGATTTCGATACATATATATAATAACGAAATTAGCTATTGATAAACCATCTTGTTTAAATAAATAGATACATAATAAGATTAATAATAAATCAAATAGATCTTGTAATGAACCAGATACTAAATCATATTTAATAGATACCATATCCATCTTATATCTTTCTTGATTAACTTCTGTAATACGTTCATCTATTTCTTTCATAAATGATTTGCCAGCATATAAGACTTTAACATCTCTAACGCCTCTTACAAGTTCACCAGTAAGACCAGTAACTTTTTCTCTTAACTCTCTAAACTTTTTGTCTCTAATAAAATAAGTAATAATTCTTTTTCTTTTTACTAAGAATATTATAAATACTACTACTAAGAAGTAACAGAATACAATCTTATTAATAAAGAAAATAGCTACTAAAACACCAATCGAACTAATTAAATCAGTAATATCATAATTTAACTTTAAGAATATATCTGATATCTTACCTGAATCTGTATTTAATCTAGAAATAAAAACTCCACTTGATTTCTTATCTAAATCAGCTGTTTTAATCTTAAGTATTTCACCAGCCATATCAATTTGAATATGTTTCATTACTTCACGAGCAAATAATCTAGAAGTAATTCTTGATAATGCTCGACATATATTTCTTGATATTTCAACTGCAAAGACACATAAAGCAATAATAACTAGCTTTTTAAATGTACCATCAGTAACATATATTAACTCTTTAGCACTAAGTAGGGGAGCAATAACACCAATAAAAGCAAGCAGAGCACCAAAGATAATATATAAGAAAAGCATCAAACGAGCACCTTTAGCATACTTAAAAGATTTCTTAAGATTTAATAAAATACCATTATCATATGTTGTCTTTTTTTCTTCACCCATAAAAAAATAACCCCTTTCCAATAACCTAATTATATTATATTTTATAAACTAATTAAAGACATATGTTATAATATCTCTTGAAAGAAGTGACAAGTATGATTATATGTATCGTTGGTCCAACTGGAGTAGGTAAAACTAAAATGTCAGTTGCTTTAGCTCATAAGTATAATGCCATAATCGTAAACTGTGACGCAATGCAAGTATATAAAGACTTAAATATAGGTACAGCTAAAGTAACAGAAGAAGAAAAAGAAGGCGTTCCTCATATATTATTTGATATAGCTAATGTTGAAGACTTCTATACAGTATATGATTACCAAGCTGCAGCTCGTAAAGTAATTGAAGAAAATAAAGATAAGAATATCATCTTTGTTGGTGGTACAGGTTTATATTTAAAAGCAGCTTTATATAACTATCAATTTAGTGAAGAAACAAATGAACCCAATAACTATGACGAATTATCAAACGAAGAATTATATAAGAAGTGCTTAGAAAAAGATCCAAAGATGGATATTCATATAAATAATCGTAAAAGATTAATAAGATTCCTAAATAAAGAAGATATAGATCTACCTGAACCATTACCACTATATAAGCACACAATAATTGGTTTAACAACTGATCGTGTAACTCTATATCAAAGAATCAATGACCGTGTAGATCAAATGGTTAAAGATGGTTTAATTGAAGAAGTAAAATCATTCTATGATAAAGGCTTAAAAACCAAATCATTAATGACCGGTATAGGATATAAAGAACTATATGAATACTTTGATAACAAAGTATCACTAGAAGAAGCTTTAGATAATATCAAAAAGAATAGTCGTCACTATGCTAAAAGACAATATACATTCTTTAATCATCAATTACCAGTAAATTGGTTTAATGTAAACTTTAAAGATTTTAATAAGACAATTGCAGAAGTAGAAAGTTTTATAGACAAAGAAAAAGAAGATTAAATCTTCTTTTTTATTTAAATAAAGGATAGAAATTTAAACTAAATTTATGTTCATCCGTACTAGAAGTTAAATCTTCTAACTTATCATTATCAATTAAGAAATAATCATGTGTAATTCTATCTTCTCCAGAAGTAGTTACTGGATCATCCCAAGTAAGATCTAAATGATACCATTCACCATCAATATATACGGCATTCCAAACATGAGTAGTAGATGAAACTCTAAAATTTGGAATATTTAACTTATCTAAAATAACGCTCATTGTATCAGCATAACCAGAACAAATAGAGTAGTGTTCATATAATAAACCAGTAATTCTTTCAGAATCATATTTAGATTCACCATTCTTATCTCTTAAAGTATCATACTTCGTATTATTAATAATATAATCATGCATTACTAGAATCTTATCGTAATTACTCATATCATTAGTAATATTTTCACTAATAATCTTATCTATATCTTTGTTAATTCTTTCAATCTCTGTGTAAGAATAAGTATGTTTAACTTTTAATGTTACTTCACCAGTAGAATCATATATTGTTTTATAAGTAGAGTATGAATTAAAAGGACTTACATAATCATTTAACTTACTAAGTAATACTTCGTCATCACCAATTGTTTTAACATCTTCTAAACAATCTTTATAATCATCTGGACAATAGAAAGTAAATTCATCCCAACCATTATTTAATACGGTATAGAAAATATTTAAAACATCTTCTTTATTCTCAGGTTTAAAATCCTTAACATTACTAATAAACTTAAATTCATAGTTCTTTTGATATTTATTAATATCATGAATAATAATCTCTTTACTAGGAACTAAATAGTTATAGACATAATCATATATCTTATCGTAATTAATATATATAATAAAAATAACAACAACAGTTACTATAATAGAAAGAATATTCTTAATCTTTATCATATAATCACCATATGTTAATTATAACAAAGATCATAAAAAAAAGAAGTAATAATTACTTCATATTTTTTAATTTACTATTTAATCTAGATTTTTCTCTAGCTGCAGTATTCTTTTTAACGATTCCTTTAGCTACAGCTTTATCAATATTCTTTTGTAATTTCTTAACTTCGATTGTAGCTTTTTCTTTATCATTACTAGCAATTGCTTTATCAGCAGCTTTAATAGAGTTCTTAACTCTAGCTTTATATTCAACATTAGCTTCAGTTTTCTTAGCGATAACTTTAATAGCCTTCTTTGAACTCTTAATATTAGCCATGTAGGACACTCCCTCCTTAAATACAAGATAAATTATACTAAAAAAGTTCTATAAAAGCAAGAATAAAGTACATATTGACTAATTAATTTAAAATATGGTATATTAATCTCTTAAAAAAGAAAGGGAGATAATAATGGAAAATAGAAAGTATTTATTGGTAATTAAACGTAATAATAAGGATTATCTTCCTTTAGAGTGGAATTTAACTTCTTATTATGGTGGAGAAAACTTAAATACTATTGAAGGAATTGATCAATTTACTTCAAAAATGACTCAAGGAGAACTAATTGCTGACATAATAAATAATAATATTGTATCTGGTAAAGAAAGATTTATTAAGTTTGCAATCATCTATTCTGAAAATGGTCGTATAAGAGAACTAAGAGAAGAAGTAATCTTCCAAGATAAAGTAGCGATATGTAATGATCTGGCTACTATTAAATTCTTAGTATCTAACTACCAAAATAAAGAAATGTTGAATAATATAATAACCAAATTTAACTTAGAAAATGAATCCCCTGAATTACAACAATTTATATTACTAATCAAAAATATTAAAAATATGCCTATAAATAATATCCAAGAAGTAATAGCAAAATTTGAAACATTCTTAAATCTATCTTATAATGATAAGCGTAAGGTGAATGTCATTATCTCTAGACAAAATATTGTTAAAGAAGATAAAGACATAAAAAGAAGAGAAAAAGTAGCTTAACTACTTTATGGAGGGTTGGTTTTATGAAAGCATACAATGGAGATTTTTGGAAAGGTTCAGAATATGATTTTATAACATATCTTAGAGAGAATACAGATTATGATTTAGATTGGTTAAGAAATCGTGGTCTAAATAAACTAAGAGAAATGACTAAAAATATCAGTACAGATGGTATGAAGTATCAAGCTGAAATAATTCGCTATCAACAAGAAAATCCTGACTATGTTGGCATCGTAGACGAATCTATCATTAGAAAAATGAAATATAAAGAAATTAGTAATCTAAGAAAGAAAATGATTATTGATAAAGTAATGAGATTAATAAACGAACACCCAGAACTACCTGAAAAGTATACTAGTTTAACAAGACAAAGCTTAGCTTATGAAAGAGTATCAGATATATCTGCTAAATTAAATAAAATTAGAGCATATATCTGTGAGCAAGAAAAGAAAAAGGTTGTTAATGTTGAACCAGTTAAAGTTGAAACATTACAAAGTGTTAAAGAAAATATTGAAACAATAAAAGAAACTGTTAATACCGAAGTTGTTGAAGCTGTTAGTTTCCTTGATGAAAAATCAAAAGAAGAAGTAGCTAGATACGGTGAAGGTCAATTAACACTATTTGATGAAAACGGTATCTTATTAAAAGATGGTTACCGTGAAATTGGTACAAATCAAATATTAAAAAGACAATGTTAAGACATTGTCTTTTATTTTTGTTATAATATAGATGGTGATAATAAATGGATTTAAATAACAATATTAAATTATTTATTACATATTTACATGATGAAAAGAGATACCCAGATACTACTATTAATAGTTATGAAAGAGATTTAAAAAATTTCTCTGAATATATTAAAGATCATCATCTAAATTATAAAGACTTAAATAAAGATCAAATAAGATCTTATTTAAAATATTTAGATGATTTAAAATACTCTAAAAGCAGTATATCAAGAGAACTAAGTGCATTAAGACATTTCTATACTTATCTAGAAGTTAGAGGTGTTATAAGTAAAAATATGTTTTCTCTAATTAGAAATCCTAAAAAAGATAAGAAGCTACCAAACTTCTTACAAAATAACGAGTTAGATAAAATATTTGAAACGATTGATTTAACAACACCATTAGGTATAAGAAATCGTCTTATAGTTGAACTCCTATATGCAACTGGAATAAGAGTATCAGAACTAACTAGTTTAAAACTAAAAGATATAGATATAAATAATCATGAAATAAGAGTTTTAGGTAAGGGTAATAAAGAAAGAATCGTTTTCTTCGGTGATTATGCTCTAAAGTATTTAAATATGTACGAAGAGAATGCTAGACATATCTTATTAAAAGAAAAACAATCTGAATATCTTCTAATTAATAACCAAGGTGGTAAACTAACTAGCAGAGGAGTAGAAGATATAATTAATAAAGTTGTTAATGAAGCAGCTATTCATCATCATATCTCACCACACTCCCTTCGCCATACATTTGCAACTGACATGTTAAATAATGGTGCAGATCTTAAATCAGTTCAAGAATTACTTGGCCATGAATCGCTTTCAACAACCCAAATATATACGCATATAACTAGTGATCGATTAAGGGAAGCGTATCTTAAATCATTTCCTCGAAAATAAAGAGTAAAATTAAGTCTAATAATAGAACTTTTTGTTCTATATTAGACTTTTTTTGTTATAATATTGACGTGTCATAATGAAGGAGGAAAATTTATGCATAAATATGTTTATCTATTTAGCGAAGGTAGCGCTGATATGAGAGAACTATTAGGTGGTAAAGGTGCTAACTTAGCCGAAATGACTAACATTGGTTTACCAGTACCTCAAGGTTTCACAATCTCAACTGAAGCGTGTACTAAGTATTACGAAGATGGACGTGAAATTAATGAAGAAATTCAAGCTCAAATCAACGAATACATCGTTAAATTAGAAGAAATAACTGGAAAAAAATTTGGTGATACTGAAAACCCATTATTAGTATCAGTTAGATCTGGTGCTAGAGCTTCAATGCCTGGTATGATGGATACAATCCTTAACTTAGGTTTAAATGAAGAAGTAGTTGAAGTATTAGCTGAAAAATCAAATAACCCTAGATGGGCTTGGGATTGCTACAGAAGATTCATTCAAATGTATTCTGACGTAGTTATGGAAGTAGGAAAAAAATACTTTGAAGAGCTTATCGATAAGATGAAAGAGAAAAAAGGAGTTAAACAAGACGTTGAATTAGATGCTGATGACTTAAAAGAATTAGCAACTCAATTCAAGAAAGAATATAAAAAGAAAATCAAAGCTGATTTCCCA
>CADBLZ010000101.1 GCA_902795675.1 uncultured Erysipelotrichaceae bacterium | reverse complement strand
ATCTCATTTCTTTCTTTTCATCTTTGTATTCATATTTAGCTACTGTAAAGACACTAACTTTTTCTGTAATGATTGTAAGTACTATTGATACAGCAATGATAGCTACAATCATTATGAATAAGAATGCTAAACCACCAATTGTATAGTTTGAATCTATTAGATGAGCATTAACTAATGAGTATTTTAACATTTCACTATCGAGTGATGTTAGGAATACACTTAAACCACTACCACATGTTAAACCTGCATATGCTGCAACAATACCAATCAGTGGATTTCGTCTACCATAATAGAATAGTAAACCAGCAATTGGGATCATTACGACGTATCCAATATCACCAACAATACTGAAGATGATACTTACAAGGATTAACCAGAATGTAATAGTATACTTTTTGAAGTATTTAGTCATGATGGTAAAGACTGTTCGTAAGAAACCACTCTTTTCCATGATACCTATACCAATTAAGATAATTATTAAACTACTTAATGGTGTGAATGATGTGAAGTTAGATACTGTTGAAGTAAAGATATACTTCAAACCACTTAAACTTAACATCGAAGTAACATTTTCAGATGTTGCTACTACTTCGCCAGTTTTTACATCAATCTTATCATAGTTAGCACCTATACCAAGTAAACTTAGAATACCACTTAGTAAGATTACTGCACCAATTAAGATGATTAATGTCATGACTGGGTTTAAAGTTATTTTTTCTTTAAACTTATGCATTATCTTCAACTACTTTCTTTAACTTTCTTTCAAATTCTAAGCGATCCATCATTATTTCACGTCCACAATTTAAGCATTTGATTTTAATATCAACACCTACTCTTGTTATTTCCCAAAGATTAGATTGGCAAGCGTGAGCTTTACGCATTATGACTTTATCGCCTAATTTATAATTATTTTTCATGTTTATGAACCTCCAATTGAGGGTAAGGAACGCTAATCTTAGCTTTATTTAATTCTTCTACACATATTTTCTTAGTTTCTCTTTCAACTTGCCATTGAGTATCTCTCTTGGCACCAACTAAGAATTTATAGTTAATAGATGAATCTGCTAATTGATCAATTCCTAAATATATTGTTTTTTCTTCGATTACATTTTCTATCTCAGCTTTAACTCGAGGAATAATTTTGTCTTTTATTAGTTTTTCTATTTTAGCTGGAGCTACTTCATAAGGTAAAGGTAAGATAATAGGAATTGAGTTTTCTTTTTGACTAATATTTATTACTTCCATAATATTTCTATTAGCTACCATTAAAACATTACCACTTACATCTTTAATCTTTGTACTTTTTAAACCAAATTCAATTACTTCACCTGTGAAAGTGCCATATTTTATAGTATCACCTACAACAAAATAGTTTTCAGCAATAATACTTATTCCACTTATTATGTCTTTGAATGTATCTTGTAATGCTAAACCAATAATAGTTGCAGTTATTCCTAAACCAGCAACCATAGCTGTTACGTTTATTCCATATAAACTTAGAATTCCTAAACCAGCGATGATTATAATAACATATTTTAGGACATTTTGAATTAATTTAGCTATAGTCTTTCTTTTCTTCTTTTCATAGCTACCTTTACTTTCAACTATTCTTTGTTCAATGAATATTGAAATAGTTTTATAAACAAAGTATGTTAAAGCAATTATTACAACAACCCCATATACTTCTTTTTTAGTAACTATATTGAAGATATTTTTAAAAAAATCTTCCATTATTCACCTTCTATATTTATACCTAATATTTCTAATATACGATCTAAGTCTTTATCTGAATCGAATGGAATTTCTATCTTCTTGTTATTGATTTTTACTTTTGTACCTATCTTTTCTCTAAAGGCACCTTCGTAAATTGTATATTTAACACTTACTACTGTTTTTTTACGAGCTATTTTATTACTCTTTGATAGTTCATCGCTACTAGTAAGTTTTTCTATTTCTCTAACACTTAGGCCTTCTTTAACAATTCTTTCTGCTAATGAATTGATTTCATCTGCATCACTTAACTTACTTAAAGCACGCGCATGACCCATTGTTATTTTATTTTCAGTTACATATTTTCTAGTTCTTTCAGGTAATCTTAATAAACCTAGAATATTAGTAATGTAACTTCTACTCTTACCAAACTTTTTAGCTGCTTCATCTTGAGTTATTTGAGATGTTTTAATGATTTGTTCAAAAGCTTCTGCTTCTTCGATTGGATTTAAGTTTTCTCTTTGAATGTTTTCAATAAGAGCTATTTCCATCATTTCTTGATCATTAAATTCTCTAACGATTGCAGGGATTGTTTCTTTACCAGCTAATTTTGATGCACGTGTTCTTCTTTCACCAGCTATTAATTCGTATCCTTTGATACTCTTTTTAACTATAATTGGTTGAATAACACCATGTTCTTTTATACTTTCAGCAAATTCTTGAAGGGCTTCTTCATCAAATTCTTTACGTGGTTGGTAAGGATTGCTTCTGATTTCAGATAGAGGTATTTCTACTATTTCATCATGTTTAGTAGCATCATTGATGATACCTTTTTCGAAACTATCAAAATCAATTCTTTCATTTGTAAATAATTGTTCTAGGCCTCTTCCTAGGGCTTTTCTTTTAGTCTCCATTACGACTAATCACTTCCTTTGCTAAATTTTGGTAAGCTAAAGTAGCACGACTAGTTGGATCATAATCACTTATTGGTTTTCCATGACTTGGAGCTTCAACTAATCTTACTAAACGAGGGATTATTGTATTAAATACTTTTGATTTGAAGTATTTTCTTACCTCTTCAATAACATCTAAGCCAATATTTGTTCTTCCATCTAACATTGTTAGTAGTACACCACATATTTTTAAGTCTGGATTCATTTTTGATTGAACCATTATGATTGAGTTTAATAGTAATGTTATTCCATCTAATGCATAATATTCACATTGAACTGGAATGATTACTGAATCACTAGCAACTAAAGCATTCATTGTTGGAATACCTAGAGATGGTTGGCAATCAATGATAATGTAATCATAATTTTCTTTAACACTAGCTATTCTTGTTTTTAGTTGTTCATTTTGTTTGAAGTCTGGTTCTTCTAACATGCTTTTAATGAATTCAACATCGATACCAGCTAGATTAATAGTAGATGGTATTAATGATAAGTTTTTAAATTTAGTTTTGATAATTGCTTCTTCAACAGGACAGTAACCTATCATTACTTCATAGATATCATGGCTAAAGTCACCATTATTATATCCAAGGCCAGTTGTAGCGTTACCTTGAGAGTCTAGGTCGATAAGAAGAGTTTTTTTGCCTTCTTTGCCTAGTGCTGCTGCTAGGTTGATACTTGTTGTAGTTTTACCTACACCACCTTTTTGATTTACTATTGATATTACTTTTACCATGTTATGTACCACCTTTTTTATGTATATTTACTTAAATATTTTATCATTTATATAATTAAATGTCATTAGTTTTAGAGAAAAATAAGGAAATTAAAAAAAGAGAAATTATTTCTCTTTTTCAGTCTTTTTTTCTCTCTTTTTAGGAGCTTCTTCAGTTTTAGTTTCTTTTACTTCTTCTTGTTTATCATCTAATAATTCAGGTTTAATTTTTCCTGTTTCTACTAAAGAATCAATTTGTTCTTTTGTAATTGTTTCGTATTCCATTAAAGCATCAGCAATTAATAGAACTAGAGTTTCATGTTTAGATAATAATTTTTTAGCATCTTCATAGCATCCTTCAAGAATTTTTCTTTCTTCGTTATCTATTTCTAATGCAACTTGATCTGAGAAGTCTCTTGATTTAGCATAATCTCTACCTAAGAAAACACCTTCTTGTTTTTCTTCTAATTGAATAGGACCAAGATCACTCATACCATATTCAGTTACCATAGCACGAGCAATTTTAGTTGCTTTCTTAAAGTCATCAGATGCACCAGTTGTAATTTGGCCAAGGAATAATTCTTCGGCAGCACGACCACCCATTAAACCAGTAATTCTTGAAATAAGTTCTTCTTTAGTACTTATACCAATCTTTTCTTCTTTTGGAAGCATCATAGTGTAACCACCAGCTACTCCACGAGGTATAATTGTGATTTTTTGAACAACTTCAGCATCAGTTAATTTTAAACCAATAACAGCATGACCTGCTTCATGGATAGCAACAAGTCTCTTTTCTTTATCAGTAATCTTTCTGCTCTTTTTAGCAGGACCCATAAGAACACGATCTGTTGCTTCATCAACATCATCCATTGTTATTGAATCTCTTTTATTTCTTACAGCAAGTAAAGCTGCTTCGTTAAGTAAGTTTTCTAGATCTGCACCACTAAATCCTGGAGTTCTCTTACTTAATGCTTCTAAGTTAACATCTTTAGCAAAGATCTTACCACGAGCATGAACATTTAAGATATCTAATCTTTCAGCAGAATCTGGAAGACTAACTGTAACTTGTCTATCGAAACGACCTGGTCTTAATAAAGCAGGGTCTAATACGTCTGGTCTATTTGTTGCAGCAATAACGATAATACCTTCGTTAGCACCAAAACCATCCATTTCAGTAAGTAATTGGTTAAGTGTTTGTTCACGTTCATCGTGTCCTCCACCTAAACCTGTACCTCTTT
>CADBLZ010000100.1 GCA_902795675.1 uncultured Erysipelotrichaceae bacterium | reverse complement strand
GAATGAATATGTTGATTTTTTATTAGGAGTAATCATTGTTGAAATCGATTTAGTTTTGTTAGTAACATAAACAATGAATAATATAAGAATAAATAAGGTGAAAAAGAGTTCAGCTGTTCCTTCAGAACTACCAGAACCACTATAATCTGAATCCCATGATGAGCCATAATCCCAAGAGCTTCCTGAGTCCCATGAACCTCCTGAGTCCCATGATCCACCTGAGTCATAACCAGAATCCCATCCAGAATCGGCTTTAACATATCTTGTTACAGAGAATGAACAGGCAATAAATAATAATATTAGTACAAATACTTTGATTACTTTATTCTTCATATTACACCTCTCTTATATCTGTTAATACATAATCATATTTTTCTAAGTTGAAGATAGCTCCACAATATGGACATTTACCAGTATTATTAATATCAACAGAGGCTCCACAAGATGTACAGTGAGCAGTAACGCCAATATTTAAAGCATTATTTAGTTTAGTTAAAACTAATTTGTAATTATGAAATGTTCTTCTAGTATTATCACCTGACACTATTTTATCAGTATCAATATCGATAATATAATCTAGAAAACCAGATTCTAAATATACTTCAACATTAATACCATTATCGTCTTGATTAATATTAGTTATAGTTGATGATTTAACATTTAATTCATCATACATGTGTCTTTGATTTTTATTTTTTAAGTCGTTTACAATGCTTTCATATTTTTTATAAACGTTATCACTTATTTTATGATCAACACGAGATAGATCTTGCATCATGATTGATGTACATAACATGACAAATAAGTTATCTACTTTTGTTAAGAACATTGCGTTGTCAATTGATGAATCAAAATTGTTAATATCCATATTATCACCATCTTCATTATAACATAAAATATGTTATAATAAGTTTAATTAGAGGTGATGGTTTACGAAATTACGTGAATTATTTAAGGATGTTAAGAAAGAATGTAACTATGATATTTTTAACCTAAGTCAGGATGCTAGAAATAGAGTTACTAATTCTATTTTTGTTTGTACTGATGGTGCTGCATTCCATTATGATGATACAAAGGATGATTATTCAGTATTTGATAATTCTAGTTCTGATAGACATTTATATATCAATCAAGCAATTGATAATGGTAATGTTGCAGTATTAGTAAGTCGTGGTTATGAAGATGATATTACTTATTATGAATACAATGATAAAGTTGTACCTATTATTAAAGTTAAGGATTGTAATTTAGAATATTCTAAAATAGCTCAAAAGTTATTTGAATATCCAAATGAGAGATTAAAGATTGTTGGTGTTACTGGTACTGATGGTAAAACAACAACAGCGATGTTAGTACAACAATTAACAAGTAAACATGAAACTGGTTATATTGGTACTAATGGTGTTAGATGGAAAGATAACTTCATTAAGACAGGTAATACAACTAGTGGTCCAGATCTTCTTTATAAGTATATGCAAATATTCTATAACGATGCTATAAAGAATGTTTCAATGGAAACATCTAGTGAAGCTTTCTTCTATGGAAGACTTATGAATTTAAAATATGATATTGCTATGGTTACTAATATTACTAGTGATCATATGAATACACATAAGACATTAGATAATTATATTAGATGTAAGAAGATGTTAATTGAAGCTACTAAAGATGATGGTTATGTTGTTTTAAACAAAGATGATAAACACTATGAAGAGATGAAAGCAATTGTTCATAGTAATTTAATTACTTTTGGACAAGATGAATCTAGTAATATTGTTATTAAAGATATTTCTTTAACACCTACTAGTAGTAGTTTTAAGATATTATTTAGAGATTTAGACAATAATCCATTATTATCTAAATATAATAACCAAGAAGTTAAAGTAGATTCTCCTCTACTTGCTATATTTAATATTTATAATTTAACTGAAGCAATGATTGCGAGTTTATTACTTGGTTATCCTTTAGATGATGTTGTATGTAATGTTATTGGTATTAAAGCTGATGGTCGTATGGAAGTACTTGAACATAATGGTTACCATATTATTGTTGACTTTGCCCATACTGAAGGAGCAATTAGAAATATTCTAACTTTTGCTAATTCTGTTAATCATAACAAGATTTATGTTATTACTGGTGCAGCTGGTGGTAAAGACCATACTAAGATGCCAAAGATTGGTAAGGTATTATATGAATTAGCTGACTTTAGTATTCTTACTATGGATAATCCTAGATTTGAAGAAGTTGAAGATATTTGTAATGAAATTATTGGTGATCAACCAAGAGATAAATTTAAGATTATAGTTGATCGTGATGAAGCTATTCGTTATGCTTTAAGTATTGCTCAACCTGGAGATTTATTATTATTCTTAGGTAAATCTAATGAGGGTGTTCAATACATTAAGGGTGAAAAGATACCATACGATGAATGGGAACATATAAAAAAGAACTTTATTTAAGTTCTTTTTTTAATACTCTAAACCATATTTAGTAACTTCTTTACATACACCATCATCAAATGTATAACAAGGATATACATATTGTTCTTCTGATTTAGAATCAATTTCTTTTATATTAACTATATTGATATACATTATATTATATCCTTCAGCATCTACACCAGGTTCTAAGACACCTTCTATTTCATACCAGTTACCTTCTTTTATTTCACTACCATTATTCTTTACAATAAAACCAGTGAAAGTTGAATCCGCTGCACAACAACTAATTACATATTTACCTATACCAAAATAATTTTCAGGTAAGTAAGATGCATCTTCTAAGATGAAACCTTTTACTTTAATTGTTTTACCCGTAAATTTAGTTGCTTTAGGCGCAAAGGAAATGTAACTTGATAATTCACTATAATTTTTATCATCTATTTCAAAAAAGGCATTAGTGAAGTCATAAGGTGTTTTTTCTTCACCAGTTGGTGTTATCGGTTCTTGATTATCATTTGGATTAACTTCTTCTTTTTGTTCTACTTTAATACGATTATTTAAGTTTGCTGTTCTATTAGAAGCAAAATTAGATGATAATCTTCCATCACTTGCAATTATTAATAATACTAGTGGTAATAGTAATACTAGATCGCTTATTTTAAATTTGTAATGAACATTATTATTAAATAACATTACTAAATCTATTATTAATAATGGAATGATAGCTATCTTAATATATATTTGCATTTGAGGAGCTAAGAAGTTTTTTAGTTTATCAAAGAAGACAACATAACTAAAGATAACTGAATATAGTAAACATATTATTCCTAAATATCTTTTCATAATACATTCACCACCAATATACTAAAGATAAAGATAACAATAAAGATAAGAGATATTAATGTAATAACAAAACTCTTCTTATAGTTACCTAATAAGACAATTGTATTTTTTATATCGATCATAGGTCCTAATAATAGATAAGCCATGATAGATGATTCATTAAATATTGATAATAAAGATTTACCAACAAATGAATCTGATGTTGAACATAATGATATTAGATATGCAAATAGCATTAAGATTATAATAGATAAGATCTTATTATCATTAAAGATTGTTAAAATACTTCTAGGCATTAATACTTGAACTGTACTAGCTATTAAAGCACCGAATATTAAGTATTTTGCTACTTCATATAAGTCATAAGCTGTATGTCGACAAAT
>CADBLZ010000099.1 GCA_902795675.1 uncultured Erysipelotrichaceae bacterium | reverse complement strand
TTAAATTAGGTCCTGAAGAAATGAAGGCTGCTGCTTTTGAAAAATCAGAAAGATGGGCAGCAAATTATATGAAAGATTACCAGAATGTTGGTAGAAACTTGTCACGTTTATTCATGGCAGGTACATCTTCATTTTAGGCTTATCAAGATGCTAAAGAAGAAGGAGCTTCTGATTTAGAAGCTGCAGCTTTATTCTGGGGATATTTTTCTGGTATGTATGCTCTTATGGGTACAGATATTGGTGAACATGTGTTACCAGAATTACGTTTACAAAAATAGCAAATAAAGGATGCTATTATTTAGGTTGCTCGAGGAGATTTGGCTGGAGAAACTGTAAATGCTGCTAAAGCTGCAACAGAAACTGCTGAAAAAGTTGGAATATTTAAAAAGATGTTTGATAAAGGAGCTAGCTTTGCTCGTACTATGCATAATAGACATGCAGGACAAACTTTAACAGACGCTGCTAAATCTATTGGAGCAAACATGCTTGCTGAAGGTGTTGAAGAAGTTACTGAAGAATTATTATATGATGTTACAAAAAGTACCTTTAATATTTTATCTGAATTTAGTGGGGGTACTAAAGTAAGTGCCTGGGATAATATCTTAGAAAGATATGGTCAATCATTCTTTGGAGGTATGCTTGGTGGTGGAATTTTTGAAGCTACTAATGCTTACCATATAGCAAGACCTAAACTTGAAGGATAGGAATATGATCCTAATAACATTAAGGCTAATCAAATGCTTATTTATTAGATAAGAAATGGGGAGAAAGAAGAATTAATGAATTCTCTTAATTATCTACGTAAGCATAAAATGTTAGGTAATGCTAACTTAGGGACCAAATTTATTGGAGTTGATAAAGATGGTAATACTATATATTCAGAAGCTACAGATACTGATAATCAAAATGAAGCTGCTTATCAATTAATGTTGAAATATATTAATAATATTGAAACAGTACTTGATAAAGAAAATATGAATTTATCAGACTCTGGTTTGATAGGAGGAGATGGTATTGAAGAGTCTGATATTATGAAGAGTCTTCGCTATAATCATCTAATGTCTTCTCCAGTTGTAGGTAAACTACTATAGGATTATAACAATCTTGCTGATAAATTCTTGTAGGTTTATAATAAAATTCAACAACTAGAAAGTGTTTCTGATGAAGAAAAACGTAGTAATCCTAATTGGCAAGAAGAACTTGATCTTACTAAAAAAGAACTTGAAGAATTACGTAAAAAACGTGAAGAATACTTTAGTGTTGAAAATTAGCAATACTATACAGGGTTAATGCTCTGGGCAGGTAATGCTAATATGGTCGATCCTTTTGGACGTATTACATTTAGAGATTTTGCAGAAGATAAATATCATAAGAAGTTTAATGAGTTAACTGCTTATGAAAGGGAACGTGCTCAAGGAGAGTACTAGGAATACTTAAACGGTAGTGCAACTGATGAAATAACTAGGGGATATGATTTATTTATGAAAATGAATAAATAGTTTGGTCAACAGTTAATGTAGTTAGGAGAAAATGCTAAAAATTATGTAGAAGGTCGTAAAGCTTTTATGGATCTTCAAATAACTATATAGTTACCTAATCCAGAAACCAATGAATTAGAGGATGTAAATGTATCTATTCCAGATTTGTATGACTTAATGTTTAAAACAAAAGGTCTTACAGATGATTAGTTAGTCAAAAAAGCCTAGGAACTGTCAAAATTAGAAAATCCATTTGATGTAATGCGTAGATTCACTATTACTGGAGATGGTAGTGTATCATAGCAATTAAATGCGTGGTTTAATCCTAATGTAGCTCCTATAGTTGGAACTGATTTAGAACCACTATTAGATGAGTCTGATCCTACATCACAAATGGTAAGACAGAAAATAAATCTATTAACTGCTTTTAGAAATAATCTTCAAACTTTAGCTAGTAGTAGTCAAGGAGGTTATGTTGATAGTCAGTTAATGGATACTATACTGGATATTAAAGAAGAAATTCTTAAGATAAGTGATGTGGATTTAGGATTAGTTGATTATACTGATCAAGTATATCAGTGGACAAATAATGAACAATTAGCAGAAGCATATAATAAATTTCTAACGAATTTAACTGCAAATAATCTTGATCAGAAAATTCAAGAACTTATGCAAGCTCTTGATGGTATGGATGATTCTGATACAGATGTGAAAGACTTAAAAGATCTTATTCAAAGTGGTATATTTGAAAATTTCAAAAGGTCTAACCAAGAAATTTTTGCAATAAATGACGAAATAAATCAAATAGCTTTAAATGCTACTCAAAATCCTATATATGATTTATTAAATCAAATTATAGTTACAACTACTGGAGAAGAGCGTAATGTAATTTAGCTTTTAAAAGATGCTGAAACAAGATTTAAGTTACAGACTAAAGGTGGTGAAGTAGCTAAATTTGTACTTGATGGTGATTTAACTCGTGAAGATTTTGAAAATGCATTATTAGTAATTGAACAGGTTAAGTCTTTAGTTAGAGCTGCTCAAACTGATCCTCTTGTTAAGGATAATATCATGGACTTTAATAGACTAATGAACATGATATCTGGAAGTCAAGAATTAGGAGAAATTGATTCTACAAGTGCTTATACATTCTATCAAGACTTAAATTAGATAAAATCTAAAATCTAGTTTATAATATCTTTAGATGAATATAATAGTAGGCAATCCTTAATGGAGCAGACTAGATTAGGCACTAAGTTGGATTAGATATCTTTTAATATAATAGGGGATCCTGATAGTGAATTTTATAAAGTTAGCCCAGGAGTTGATAAATTAATTGGTGGGGAGCCTTTTATAAATGAAGCTATTAGAGAAGCTATAGATAATGCAACTACTCTAAAATAGTATGCTGAAGAGAAAAATCCTGCTATTTCTACAGAAGAACAGATATAGATTTCTAAGGAAAGAATGGCTATTGAAAATGCTATATATGATAGGGTTCAAGAGCTTCTTTAGAATAATACTCCAGAAGAAGTATATAGTGTAATATTTAAGAAATATAT
>CADBLZ010000098.1 GCA_902795675.1 uncultured Erysipelotrichaceae bacterium | reverse complement strand
TGATGGTAAAGTACAAGAATATAAGATGAGAAAAGAATATGATATTAAACATTCTAAATTAACTCATGAAGATTGTACTAAAGTAGAAGAAGAACCAGAAAAAAAGGTTAGAAAAGCTAATACTTTAAAGAAAGGTGTTTACCTATTCGGAACTAAGACTTGCCCTAACTGCAAAACTGCTAAAAAAATGTTAGACCAAGCTGGTGTTAAATATGAATATATTGACGCAGAAGAAAAAGCTGAATTAAGTACTAAATATGGTGTTAAAACAGCTCCAACATTAGTTGATGTTAATGGTAAGAAAGTAGATAGCATTGCTAATGTTTCAAATATAAAAAAATATCTTGAAGGTCAAGCATAATAAATAAAGAGAGTTTATAACTCTCTTTTTTATTGCGTAAAAAAAGAAGATTTAAAATCTTCTTAATATGATATTACATAAGTACATCCAGCATCCATTGATGGAGTAGCAAGTTTTAAATCTTCGCCTTTAGTAATAGTAAATTCTGTTTGTGTTTCAATTAATGAAATACCATCTTCAGTAACATTACTTAGAGGTTGATTTGCTTCAATAATTACTTTATTAGAAGAAATCTTTTTAACTTTGAATTCAACATCTTCGAATTTAGATGTTGGTTTAAAAGTTTGACCTTTTTTAACTTTAACTGTTACTGTGTTTGGGATATCTTGACTTGTTGTTCCTTCTTCATTACCAAATGGATCTGCAACAGCAACATAACCAGACCATTCATCAGATAAAATTGTTAATGTAACAGATTTGTTATTATCGTATGCAAAATATACAGCAAATGATAGAACTAGAACTATAATGGAAATAATAATTCTATTTCTTTTTTGATTATTCTTTTTCTTTTTCATATGAGCTCCTCTTCTATAATAATTATATTATTTTATATATTTTAATTCAAATATATTTTTTATTTGGTATAATACTTTTGAAGAGGCGAAATATTATGGAATATAATAAAGAAATGAATGCTAGTAATATTCTTAATGTATCTAATTATATAGTTAAGAATCCTACTCAATATAAAGGAAAGTGGAATAAGTTCTTTAATAATAACAATCCAATTCATATTGAATTAGGTATGGGTAGAGGTAATTTTATTATTGGAATGGCTAAGGCTTATCCTAAAATTAATTTTATTGGTATTGAATTAAATGAATCACAAACTGCTTATGCAGCTGGTAGATTAGTTGGTCAAAACCTACCTAATCTAAAAATGATTTGCATGAATGCTAATGATTTATACTTAGTATTTGGTAAAGAAGTAGATACTATTTACTTAACGTTCTCAGAACCATGGCCAAAGAAAATAGATGAATCAAAAAGATTTACACATGTTAATTATCTAAAGACTTATGATCGTATTTTTAAGAAGAATAAGCATATTATTATGAAGACTGATAATAAAGGTTTATTCGCTTATAGTTTAGAATCATTAAGTCAATATTGGTATTCTTTCAAAAGAGTTAGTTTAGACTTACATCATGAAGAAGAACCTATTCCAAATAGTAATATTCTTACTGATTTTGAAGCTAACTATCAAAAGGAAGGTAATAAACCAATCTATTACGTAGATGCTGTGTACGAAGATTAACGATTGTTAATCTTTTTTATTTTTGTTATAATGTTTAAGAATAGAGGAATGTATATGGGAAATGATATTCAACAATTTGTATTAAAGTATGTAAATGATTTATCTACAGCATTAAATGAAAGATATCCTGGTATTATTAGTGAAGAGTATAAGAGTACATTAATTGCTTCTTATAAAGATACTACTAAAACAGCAGAAGAAATTAAAACAGAATTAGATAATCTTGCTGTAGCTTTAATTAAAAAGTATCAATTAGATATGCTTAGTCAACCAATAGTTAAAGCAGAACCAAAACCTGCTGAGGAGTTGATACAACCAGTTGAAGAAAAACCTTCATTTGTATATACACCTAATGATAATATTGAAGTTGATAACAAAGTAGAAGATAAAGAAGAAGTAGTTGAAGATAACTATGGTTCATTAGAGAATTCTTTTGTTAATATACCTCTACCTGAAAGAATAGAGGATATTCCAGAAGAAAAAGCTACTGTTGATAATGGTTATTATGATGGTGGTTATGAAACTCAAGGATCTCATGGTGCTGTTAATATGGTAGCTCCAAGTCCAGTAATTACTGAAGTTCAACCTGTTCAAACAGTTAACTTTGCAGATCAACCTGTTAGCTTAACAGGAGATGAAAAGAAAGAATTAGAACAAGAAAGAGAAGCTGTTAAAGAATTACAAGCTGAAGAAAAGAAAATAAATCCAGTTAAGACTTTAGAAAAAACAAATGATAATGCTCCTAGTTCTGATAATGCTGGTTTCAGTCATGTAGCTAATATCTTAATTGCTGTCGATGCAGTTATTGCTGTTCTAGCAATAATTACAATTATTCTTGTAGTAATTAATAAATAAGAAGATAGTAATTACTATCTTTTTTAAATATATGGAGGTATTTAAGTGGAAAACTTATTAGATCAATTAGTAATAAAAGCATATGAGTGTGGAGAAATTTTACTTAATGCTAATTATAGTGAATTAGATGTTGAATCAAAAGAAGGCATTGGTAATTTAGTTACTAAATACGATAAGATGATTCAAGATAAATTAAATAAAGAATTATTAGAGTTAATTCCGGATGCTAACTTCGTTGGTGAAGAAAGCAAAGAGTTCGAGAAGATTAAAACAGATGGTTATACATTTATTGTAGATCCAATAGATGGAACATATAACTTTGCAAGAAATCTAAAATCGAGTGCTATTTCAATTGCTTTATTTAAAGATGGTGAACCATATATGGGTGTTTGTTATAATCCATATATTGATGAAATGTATAAAGCTGAAAAAGGTAAAGGTGCATATTTAAATAATAAGTTAATACATGTATCAAATAAAAAAATAGAAGACGGTATTATGTATATGGGGTCTTCTCCATATTATCCAGAACTAAGAGGAAGACTTGTTAAAGTTCTAGATAAGGTAATGGAAAAGGCCATTGATTATCGTCGTGCTGGTAGCGCTGTTTTAGAATTACTTGCAGTAGCAGCTGGTAGAGTAGAAGGTTATATTGAATTAAAGGTTCAACCATGGGATTGTGGAGCTGCTTCACTAATTGTTACAGAAGCAGGTGGAACTGTTACAACTGAAGATGGAAAACCAATTGATTATAATGGAAGTACAAGCATTGTAGCATCCAATGGTCAAAGTGATTTATTGCAATTTATTGTTAAAGAGTAGTTAAAACTACTCTTTTTTTGTTATAATATGTTTAAGGAGTTTATTATGAAACTGGATGATAGAGCAAGGTTAAGGAATAAACTTAGGGGCGATTTTAATAAGTTATTTTTTTTAATGAAGAAATCAAGTGGTTATAGTAAGATGGATGAATACCGTCATATCTATACTACATTAACACGTATTTCTGATTTAGTTGGTATAGAGATAGATTATGATTTTGATTTAGAAGCAGAGTATTATAAAAATGCAGTACATTCTAATAAAAAGACGGTAGATCATCGTATATATGATGAGAAGTTAGAAGTTATGGTAAGTAGTATTGACTCTGGTCTAGATAGTTTTTATAAAGATGTTATAAAGAGAGAAGCTTCTCCATATTATTCTTTTTTTGCTAAACCATTACAATATCGTAGTGAAGAGGAAATATTTGAAATAGCTGCTGATTTTTTTAAAGGTTATAATCCAAATATACATAAACTTTTTGAAAGATTAAAAAAAGAAAATATATATCTTATAGATAAAACATTTATTAGTGATGGAATAGCTTATTTTTTAGGAAGCGGTTTTGATCCATATATTTTTATTTATCCAGAATTTAATGTTAAAGATAGTTCATCTTTATGTCATGAACTTACACATGCTTATCACTTTAATTTGATTAATAGTTTAGGTGGCAATAGATCAGTTAACTATTCTTCTAATCCATTAAATGAAATAGATAGTCATTTTACTGAGTTAGTATTCTTTGATTATTGGTCAAAGATTAATAAAGAAGAAGCTAATACTTTATTAAAGAGTTTTAACAAAACTTTCTTAACTTATATGATGGATTATGTAACTTTATGTATGATTTGTAATCATGCTAGTGATGAAGAAATAAGTAAGTATCGTGGTGAGGCATTTGGTTATACTTCTTTAACAAGAGAAACAAATTCTTTTAGCGAATTATTTAATGATTACCAAGATGTGTTTAATTATTTGTTTGGATTTATATATGGATATAAATTCTATGAATTATATTTAGAAGATAAAGAAAGAGCGCTTAAGGAAATAGATAAACTAAATAATAATGCAGCTACAATGAAATTAAGTGATTTGTTTGAAGCTGGTTTATTAGATAAATCTGCTTTAACTGATGAAGAAAGTATTATAAAACTCTTAAAAAAAGTTTACTAATATGTTATTATTAAGTTAATTCTAGTTAATGGAAGAGAGGCAATCTATGGTTTTAGTTGAAAAAATTAAAAACTTTATTGATGACTTTAATAGTATCTTTGATTCCGATAAAGGTTTTAATCGTTTTTTGACTGTCTGGCTAAATTACTTCATTCTCATTTCTATACTTAATTTTTTTATATTTTTACACTATAGTATTCTATACGCGATAACAGCTGTTGTTGTTGTGGCTTATTTAATATATTGTTATCGCTTTATTAAAGAAGATAAACCGGATTGGTTGTTAAGAAACTTATTTGGTGTAATGGAATTCTATATTATTGTTATGACGACATCATTTGGTTTTGATTGTGGTTTTCAAAATGTAGTATTTTCAACAACGATGGCTTTCTTTTTACCATTATATTCACCAAACTATGCTATCTTTGATCCAAGAACGTTAAGAGACTTTAGTATTACATTCTTATTAACTTATGCTTGCTTATATTTAGTTTGTGGTGATCCTAGTTATGTTCCTTTCTTTGAGGTTAGTGATACTACTGTTAAAATATTATATGTTATGAATAGTATTGAAACGGTTGTGTCTATTGTTTTATTCGCTAAATTTTATATTAGTAGAAATAATTATTTTAGACGAGTATTAACAAGAAGAGAAGATTTTGATGAACTAACTAATGTATATAATCGTTTTGCTATTAATAAGATGATTACTAATATGTATCAAAATTCAAAGAAGGATTTTGATATTGCTATAGTTGATATAGATTTCTTTAAAAAAATCAATGATACTTATGGTCATAATGCTGGTGATAAGGTATTACAAAATATTGCTAGATTCCTTAAGAAAGCTGTTAGAAGAGATGGTACTTTCGTTGGTCGTTGGGGCGGTGAAGAGTTTATCATTGTTTCTGATACAATGAGTTATCATAGCTTTGTTAATTTGTTAAAGAAAATTCGTAAGAGTATTGAAGAGTATGAATTCCATTATAAGAAAGATAAGATACGTCTTACAGTATCTATTGGTGCTAATAGTGGAAGTAAAGAATTAGTTGTAGAAGAATTAATTAAATCAGCTGATGATAATCTTTATAAAGCAAAGGAAAACGGTCGAAATAAAGTAGTTAGTTAGGTGGTTAGATGAAAGAATTAGTAAATGTATTCTCTAAAATTACTGATGTACTAAATATATCAAAAGTTCGAAATACAATTGAAGATAAGATTGTTGTTTCTTTGTATGCAACAAACTTAATACTAATTCTTGCTAATGTTGGTTTTGTTATCCTTTTCTTATTTACTCATAATCCAACACTTTATCTTAACTTATTCTGCTTTTTACCTTTATTCGGTGTTTTTGAATTATTAAAAAAGAGAAAGTTAAATGCTTTCTTAATATTATCATTTATTAATCTATTAACTTATTTAACAATAGTAGTTTTATTAATGGGATGGGAAGCTGGATACCAAGTATGGATATTCCCTATATTATGTGCTTATTATTTACCTTTCTATACTATTGTTAGGAATTCATTTAATAAAAGACTTCCTGGTTTTATTATTTGTATTGTTTATTTCTTATTATATTTCTTATCACCTAAATTAACTTTTATGCGTTTGGATATTGGTTTAATAGAACTTAAAATACTATATATTTATAATGCGCTATTATCGGCAATATGTATAAGTGGATTCTGTTACTATTATTCATCTAGAAGTATTTTTAATCGTAATAAGATTAAAGAAAGAAGTTATCATGATACTTTAACTTCTTTACCAAATAGATATGCGATTGAAGAAACAATTAATAATTTAATTGCAACATCTACACGTAATAAGATATTTGTTGCTATGACAGATATTGATTTCTTTAAGAAGGTTAATGATAAGTATGGTCATCTTGCTGGTGATGAAGTATTAAAAGAATTTGCTAATTTACTAAGAACGCTTGAACGTAATGCTTTATTCGTTGGAAGATGGGGAGGAGAAGAATTTATTGTTATTTGTTCTTCTCATACTTTAGATGAGTTCTATAAGATTATGGATAGGTTTAGAAAGAAAGTACATAATCATAAAGTTAAATATGGTAATAAAAATATTGGAATAGCTATATCTGGTGGTATTAGTGAATATGAAAAGGGTATGACAATTAAAAGACTAGTTGAATTAGCTGATAATAAGCTATATGAAGCTAAGGAAGCTGGACGTAATAGAATTGTCAGATAAGTGATTTAGTGTTATAATCAATCCTTGTCGGGGTGATTATAATGATTCGTGGTATGAAACAAAATGATTTAGATGCATTATTATCGCAATTAACAAGTGAACATAAAGAATTAGAAGGTTATAAATATCACATCTATTTAGCTTTACTTGGTGCTGGTAGTTTTTTAAATCCTGGTGATGTTAGAGTATTATTAGATGATCTTAAGAGTCATCGTAATCTAACATCTGAATATGATGTATCGATTGATAGTGAAACAATAGAAGTTTTAAAAACAGTCATTAATAATCATGAATTATTTAATCATATATGTTTATTAACAAAACAATATAATGAATTAATGAAAACAATCTATGGTGGCTTTCAAGGAGCTAATACTTTAGATTATAAATTAGTTAAAGGTATTGGTAATTTTATATCATCAAATTATCAAAGAGAAACACCTGTTAGTAGGTTTTATAAAAAGGATAGTTAATCTATCTTTTTTTGTGTTATAATACTGGAAATGTTTACAACTTAGGGGGCGATATCGATGAAGGAACACTATGATAACAACTGGCTAAAACGTATCGCTGACTTTGTTAGAAATGGTAAAATCGATGCAGCTCTTACGGAAATAGATAAATATAGAGATGCATACCCTAAAGATGTAATGATTAATCTTACTTTAGTTCGTCTTTATATAGCTCAAGATAAAGATATGGAAGCTTTAGAATTATGCTTTGAGTTACTTGATAAAAAATTTCATAAAAAAGAAGATGTTATGCAAGTTGAAATGTGTATAGGTGATATATATGCCAAAAGAAAGGATTA
>CADBLZ010000097.1 GCA_902795675.1 uncultured Erysipelotrichaceae bacterium | reverse complement strand
TTTGATATTGTTTGTCTAGATACATCTAGTTCATTTGCAAGATCTTCTTGCGATAAATTTCTTTCTCTTCTTAGTTTTAACAATCTATCTCCAATTGTCATACTAATCACCTCTTTCTGGTTAACATTGTAGTATAAATGTTAGTTGCGCTCTATACAGTTGACTTGGAAATGTGTCACCTAACGGTTGCATTTTCATGTTTTTCTATGTTAATTATAACATACATATAAAAAAGAATAACATTTGTTATTCTTTTTTGTTATCTTGAACGACGATGTAAATAAGCTAGATAAGATTTAATTAGATCAGCATCCATTAAGTTTTCTGGAACATCTTCAGGATCAAAGAATTGTAATCTTTTAGTTTCAGAATCACCTTTTAAGCTTGATGCATCTTCCATAGATACATCTGCTAGATATAGTGATGTGTTATTGTAAACAATATCACCATTAGGATAACTATTCTTTCTAGATTCACCAGAAAGAGTGTCTATTAGTTCTAATTCATTAGGATCTAATCTAATACCAGTTTCTTCATATGCTTCTCTTACAGCTGTTACTCTTAAGTCTTCACCTAAGTCTTGACATCCACCAGGTAAACCCCATTTATTACGATCTGTTCTTTCTTGTAATAAGATTTGTTCATTCTCATTTCTAATTATAATAGCTGCACCAGTTTGGATGAAAGGAATATGACATATTCTTTCATCTAAAGCCATTCTAAATAGAACGGGATAACCACCTTTTGTTGCACTAAGTTTAAGTAATTCTTCTTCACTTAAACTTTGAACTAATCTTACGAAATCTTCGTGAGAGTACTCTCTCATTTTTTTGTCTTCCATTTTAAACCCTCCGTTTTATTTAATACCTAATTCACTTATATCCATATAATAATTCTTTGTGTTTTTAGGGTCAATATAAACATTAAATTTAGTGATACCTAAACTAGTTATTATTGGTTGTGGATCAGTAAAGATATTTTCACTTTTTAGTTCTTTCTTTATATTGTTATATGGATCAAACCATTCACATACTATTCTGTATGGATGTCTTTCATTAACAGTAAGAGTAGTATTTAATTCTACTCTTACGAAATCTGCTTGAACAAATTCACCAGTTTCTTTTAGTTTCTTTTGTTTTTTATTTTTTACAAGTAATACTATTAAACCACTACCACCTAGAATAGCAAATAGTGAACCTATACCACCAAAGATATAAACAAATAACATATCTCCTGATTCTGAACCTATCTTAGATGGGTTTCCTTTTTCGTAATAAATATCGATTGAATCACCTTCATGCATTGTTGATGAGTAATAGTTTAGTTTAGCTTCTCTTATTTCACCATCTACAACGTACTCAACATATACATCTGGTGTTTCATCGTCATCATTATCATAATGATGATAATTATAATCACCTATTCTTGATATTATTCCTGTTACTTCTATTTTTTCTTTTTTACTATTATAGTTATTAAAGATTATAGCTATAGCTACAAAGATAGCTCCTACAAAAAAGAATATAGACCATATAATTGATAATGCTTTATTTGGTTTCATTTTTAACCTTCTTTCTATTATTATTTTAACATAAAAAAGAGATATAAATATCTCTTTCTTTTAACTTTTAAATGGATGTTTTATTTTATCTTTTATAGCATTAACGATTATAGTATGAGTTATATCATAAATATGATTAGCTTCATCATCTTCAATGTTTAAGTTTTCTTTTAAAGTATTAATAGTTTTTATTTTATTATTTTGACCAAATAGGAAGTTATCTTCTAATGAATCACTTATGATGATACATTTAGATCTTTCATAACCTGTTTGTTTTTCTATTTCATCAATAAAACCTCTTTTATTCATCTACATCACCATACATTTTACCTTTTGAATCTAGTTGAATTTCATAACCATATTCGAAGATATAAGATATAACAAATAAGATTAGTATTTCTACTACATTAAATACTTCAAATGAAACATCTAAGTCTTGGTTTAGGATTATCTCAAATATTGAACCTACTAGATTAGGTATAACAATTAAAGCAATCATGATGTAAGCGATTCTTTTTATGTGTTCAACATTTTCTAATGTGAATGGTGTATCACCATTATTAATATTATTAAATAGTTTTTCTAATCTTTTAAACATTAGAATAGATAATACTAAACATATTATTAGTGATATAAAACCTGCTTCACAATAAGCAATAATCATACCTTTTTTATTAATATTGTTATTTAAGAATGTTTTGATAGTACTTATTGATTCTTTATCCTTTTCACTAGCAATAATAACATTATTATGTTTAAGGATTAGTTCATCATCTTCATCTACTATTTCAACAATACTATTATTAACAGTTATTTTATTATCCTCTATTTCAATATTCTTTAATGCTATTGGCATAGCAATAGCTGTAATAGCTATTAATACTATACCAACAATAGATGCTATCCAACCTATTCTAGATATAACAGCTATTATTTTAGATAATACCTTTACTTTCTTTTGTTTTTCTTGTTTAAACTTAACAACACTCATTTTAACTTCTTCATCTAATGAATTTATGTCTGACATATCTTCATGTACTAATTCATTTATTTGA
>CADBLZ010000096.1 GCA_902795675.1 uncultured Erysipelotrichaceae bacterium | reverse complement strand
GATATTTTTATATATGTTATATATTTCGGGATCATCATTTTGTTTTATTACTTGATATGTTAAATCAGTTATATAAGACATATAACTGTTTAATTCAATATCTTCTCTGATGTTATTTAATGGATCAATAACATCGATATCTTTTAAGTATGATAGCTTACCTTCTCTATAATCAATATAAAACATTCCATATGTATATTTACACGCTTTTGTTCTTAAGGTACTTTTTAAGCTTTTAACACCTTGAGCAATAATACCTACAAGTCCTAGATCAGGTGTTAAGATATTTATTATCTTAGAGTGATCACCATAAGGCACTTCAGTTAATACGAATCCTTCTATTTTCTTTTCCATAAGTAACACCTATAAATATATTACAATAAAAAAAGATTTAAATAAATAAATCTTTTTCATTGAAACCTAATTCATGTAAGTATTTTTCTTTATCACGCCAATTCTTAACTGTTTTAACATATAGTTCTAAGTATACTTTTTTACCAGTTAACATTTCTATATCATGACGAGCTTGAATACCTACTGTTTTTAATAAACTACCTTGTTTACCAATGATAATCTTTTTGATATTATCACGATCAACTATAATATCAACGTTTATTTCGATAAGGTCTTTCTTTTCTTCAAATTTAGTAGTTACACAAGTTATAGTATGAGGTATTTCTTCTTCTGTTAATCTGAATAATTTTTCTCTTACAAATTCACTTGCTAAGAATGACATACTAGATGATGTTATTTCATCTGGTGAGAAATACATTCCTACTTCTGTAATATATTTTTTAACAGTATTTATTAATTCATCAATATTATTCTTTCCTGCTGCACTAATTGGAATTATTTCAGCAAAATCAAATAAGTCTTTATAATCAGTTATTACTTTTAATAATTGGTCTTTGGTAATTTTATCTATTTTATTAATTACTAGGAAAACAGGTTGATCAGATGTAAATGTTGAGATGATTCTTTTATCACCTTCACCTAAGCCTGTTGAACCATCAACTAGGAATAAGATAGCGTCAACATCTTTAGTTTCAGCTTGAGCCTCTTTATTTAATACTTTACCTAGTTTATTAATTGGTTTATGAATACCAGGAGTATCAATAAAAACAATTTGATATTCATCATCAGTATAAATACCTTGAATAACATTTCGTGTAGTTTGAGGTTTATCTGATGTAATAGCTATTTTTTGATTAATAATAGCATTTAATAAAGTTGATTTACCAACGTTAGGACGACCAATTAAAGATACAAATCCACTCTTCATTAAGCAATACCAAATAGTTTAAGGAAATATGGGAAGTAAATGATGATACAGATAACTATTCCTAACATAGTTACAACAAATGTAGCAGCACTACCACAGTCTTTAGCTATTTTAGCTAATGGATGAATTTCTAATGTAACTAAATCAACTACAGCTTCAATAGCAGTATTGATTAATTCAATAGATAATACTACACCTAAACATAATAGTGTAATTAACCATTCTGTGCTTGATACTTTTAAGAAGATATTTAATATGAAAGCTACTAAAGTAAACATTGCATGAATGAACATACTTTGTTCATATTTATATGCATATGTTAAACCTTGAACACTATATTTAAAACTATTCAAGCATCTTCTTAATCCTCTTTTTTTAATTTCATCTCTTGATATTTTCTTCATTTAATATTTCCTCCTGTAAACTAAACATTTTTACTTCATCATCATGTTCCATATGATCATAACCAAGTAAATGTAATAAACCATGTACTGTTAAAAATGATAATTCTCTCTTTTCGCTATGACCGTACTCATTAGCTTGTTCTTTCATTCTAGGAATACATATATAGATATCCCCTAGAACACGAATACCATTATAGTTTTTATCTACACTATCTTCTAAAGCAAATGATATAACATCAGTTACACGATCAATACCTCTATATTCTTTATTAATTTCATGAATTTCTTCATTAGTTACAAAGATTATTGAGAAGATAGCATTTTCTACTTTTTCATGTTCTAGTGTGCGATCTATTACACTATATAAGTAATCATAGTCTTTGTATAAGTCATTATCTGTTATTTCGTAATTATTCATTAAACCTTCATCCCTATTGCTACTATGTACGCAATACCAATAAGTACAGCGCAAGCTATTAAATTATAAAACCAATCTTTTCTTATGATATTCGGTAGATGATCTTTGATAACAATTATTAAATCATATACTAAGAAACCTAAGATAGATCCTATATAATTTAATAGTATGTCATCTATATCGAATGCACGACCTATTTTATACTGAATTAGTTCTGCTGTCAAACTTATTAAAATTGTAATGATACTAATTGGTAATATTTTTTTGTTGTGAGTAAATGACGAAGCAAAGTAACCAAATGGCATAAAAAGGATTATATTACCAACAGTGTTATAAATAAACATCTTAGATCCAAAATCAAATCTTGTTATTTCTCTAAACGGGATTAGGTTTAAACCTGTACTTGCACCATTTTCTGTACCTAGTAATAAGTAATATAAAGATAATAAATAGAATAAGAAAACAATATTATAGAATTCTTTATAGAATACTGTATGTTCATGATTCATTATTATATTAGATATTCTTAAAATTGTTACAACGGCAAAGAATAATAATAGCATTGGCCATATTTTTTCTAATGTATTATAGAATGTTGAAAATAGTAAACTAAAATATTCCACATGCTTCACTTCCTTTATTATCGTACAACACTATTTTACTATTATTTTGATTTATTAACAAGTGCAACAAAAAAAAGATTAATTAACTTAATCTTTCTTTAACCATTTTGCTTACTGTGCCCATATCTGCACGATTACCAGCTTTTTCAGTAACATATTTCATTACCTTACCCATATCTTTAACAGATTCAGGTTTAACTTCATTAACTGCTTCATCAATCATCTTTGATAATTCTTCTTCACTTAATTCAGCTGGTAAATATTTAGACATAACTTCGATTTCTTTATTTAAGTTTTCAACTTCTTCAGTTTTATTAAACTTTTCATATTCAGTAATTGAATCTTTACGTTGTTTAACTTGTCTTTTAACAACAGCAATTACTTCATCATCATTTAAGTCATGCATTTTACTTATCTTTTCCATTTGAAGTGCACTCTTTAGCATTCTTAGAACAGATAAAGTAAATTTATCTTGAGATTTCATGGCACTAGTCATATCAGCTGTAATTTGCTCTAATAATGTCATTTTACTCTCCTTAAGAATTAATATCTATTACTTCTCTTATTTCTCTTACGAGCGTTTTTAATCATTTCCTTACGTTCTTCTCTTTTTCTAACGCCAGGTTTTTCATAGCATTTTTTCTTTTTAAGTTCTTGAGGGACACCACTTTTAGCAACTTTGATTTTGAATTTCTTTAGTGCGTTGTCAATGTTACCGTTTTGTACTACAACTTTTGTCACTTTTATCCCTCCCTTCGTTTCCACTAACATTGATTATAGCACTTGAAATCAGTATAGGCAAGGTTTTTTCTCGGAAAAAAGGCGTTATTTTTGATAAAACAATGTTTATTAAAACTTTTACTTTCGCGATTTTATGTTATAATAAACCGCAGGTGATTTTTATGACATCAATTAACGAAAACGAATTATCAGATTTAATTAGATTTCCAAGTATTACTACTCCAACAAGTAATTATATTATAAGTAATGTTCAAGATGTAAATGGAATTATTAGAAGAGTTCCAATGATATCTGAAATTACTAATTATGAATATTATAAAATGAGTGATATCGGGGATAGATTTAAACATAATGTTGTATTAGATATGTCTAAGACAAGTGTTGAAGAATTATTAAATAAAGCATTAGAAGTTGTTAATTCTCCTGTTAGATATACCTTTAACGGAAGATCTAATTATTCTTTAGCAGTAAATGCATTAAGAAAGTTAAGAAAGAATGTACAATACATATTCTATAATGCAGGTTCATTATCATATGATGACGTTAGAAGATTTAATGAACTTATTAATCTTTCAACATTCTATATGAATCAAATAGTTTTATTACAACCTGGTGAAGACTTAGCTACATATCAAACTACTGATAAGTTTGGTATTATTACTAAAGATGTTGATTATAAGAGATTAGAATTGAAATAATAAAAGAGACTTAAAAGTCTCTTTTTTATTTTAAAAACATTTTCTGCCATGGATTAGATTGTAAACTGTTTTACCACATGATACGCCGATGTTATAAATAAAGCTACCTACTCTAGCCACAGCATTTAGTAATGATGCAGTTATTGCACCACCATTTACTTCGTATAATTCTTCTCTTGTCATGATGTTTCCTCCTATCTAACCTTGCATGTTCCTGGATGTGTGTATCCATTAATGAATCCTAAAGCGAATGTAACAGCACCGCCAATGATAGTCCAGAACCAACTAGCTCCACCATCAATAGTGTTAAGTTCTTCTCTTGTTAAATTGTATTCCATATTGCATTTATCCTTTCTTAGCTGAGTCTATTATTTTTTGGATGATTCTTTTCGGTTCATAAAGTATTTTATACTTTATAATTTTGTTTTTAGTTTTTAAGTTGGTCTTTAATTCTACTTCTTCATAAGCGTAATTATCTAATACTTCTGTATTTATAACATTAATTTCATTTACTTTGTAACGATTATTATCGTACTCGATGTATAATTCTTGATCAATTAAGGATGTGTCTTCGTAGTTTATTGTTGATCTTATTATACAATCTTCTTCACACTCTACTTCTCCTACTAAGGTTTTAACACTATATGTCGTTTTTGAGTTTATAAAGTAAAACAATAATAATATAAAAAATATTATTGTTAGAATTAATAATATAGGGGTTTGATTATTTTTAGAACGAGATAGTTTGATTTTTTCGTACATATTATGCTCCAATAGTAATTATGTTTTTGAAGTATGAGTTTGTTTTATGAGTAATATAAATAATCGTTGAATCTTTTAAGTATTTATTAATGCCGGATAATATACGATACTCATTTTCATTATCTATTTCACTTAGCGATTCATCAAGTATTAGTATTTTGGGTTTAAAAGCTAAAGCTCTAGCAAGAACGATTCTTTGCTTTTCACCACCAGATAAATTAAATCCAGAATCAACTAAGTATGAATCAAGACGCATTTTTTTCTTATTGATGATTTCATTTACTTTAGTAATATTCACTATTCTATTTAACTCTTCAAGATTTATTTCTTTACCTAAAGAAATGTTATTCTTAATCGTATCGGAGAATATCTTTTCTCTTTGTGATACATATAAGATATTATTTCTTATGGTATTTATTGAGTAATCTTTGATATTTATATTATTGATTTTTATATCACCCTGATAATCATCAATTAATCTATTTAAACACTTACATAGTGTACTTTTACCAGATCCACTTCGACCTTTTATGGTAATTCTGGCATTCTTTGGTATTTTTATATTTAGATCATTTATTAGGTTATTATATTTATCATATGAATATGATAAATGGTTTATTTCAATATCACCATTATTAAAACTTTCTTCTAAGCCTAAATCTTCTTTAGAAATGGATAAATATTCGTTTATTTTTTCAAGTGATACTTTTACTAAATTATATTTAGGTAATAGATTAATAACACTTTGAATCGGTTCTATATAATACGTTAAAAGTGTATTAAAAGTAATTAAAGATAGTAATGATAATTTGTTTTGATATATTAAATAAAACCCATAACTATTAATCAAGAATAAACCAAGATCATAGATAATATCTTTTAAAGTTTGATATTTATTTATAAATAAACTGAAGTTAAAAGTGTCTTTTAAATACAATGAGAACTTGGTTACTAGATTATCTTCTTTTTGATCTATAATATTTAGATTTTTAATAGTTTCTAGAGATTCTACTGATTCTGATAAGGAACTATTAAAGGTCGTTTCTAAGTCAATATTATTATTTATCTTCCTATTTATAATTGGACTAAAAACAAAACCAACAGCAATATAAATAATTGATATTATTAAAAGAATCAAAAATAAATCATTATTTATATTGTATAAGAAGTATATAGAACCAATTGTTAAGGTGAAGTTTAATATGACAGTTATGAAGATATCTGATATTAAATCTTTAATATTATTTACTTCGTTTACTCTCGTTATTATTTCACCGCTAGTTCTACTTTTAATAATATTCAAAGGAAGATTAAAAGTGTGATTTAGAAAATTAGGAATCAGTTCTATATCAATATTTTTGTTTAAGATTATTTTAAGTTTGTTTTTTATATAATTAGTAAAGAGTTTCAATATTGTGAAAAATAGGAAAATTATTATAGTTAGGTAAACAATACTTATATAACTTGTTTCTGTAAGGGATATTACTGTTTTAAAGTAATAGCTTAAGACGATTGAAAGTATTGTAATAATTATATTAGAAATTAAGAGTTTAGTTATGAAGGAATATTCATTTTTTATTGTATTTATGAAAAATTCTTTTAATATATTTCGACTCTTTATTAATGGAACTTTATTAATCTTTTCAGCAAATAAAATAATATGGGTCCATTCTTTTAGGAATTCTTCCTGTTTAACTTTTATATATCCTTTTGCAGGATCCATTATTTCATATGTTGTTTTATTTATTTTATATAATATAACAAAGTGGTTGTAACCTCTTTTAGTTTCTAGATGACATATAGCAGGTAAGACAAGGTCATTACTTATTTTTTCAAGTCTTTTGCCAACTAAGTTTATGTTGTATTTTTTAGCTGCTACAACCAGATTGTAAGCAGTAACACCTTTAGTTGTTGTGTTGGTATCAATTCTTAAAGTTTCAATTGGCACACCACCATCAAAATACCGCATGATACTTAAGAGACAGCAAACACCACAATCTTTAATGTCACGCTGACGAACTTCTATTTTCTTTTTCATGTTTAACCTCCCTTCACTCTATTTATACGAGAGGTTTTTTCTTTTATCCTTTAAAAATTAAAAAAAGATAACTTTCGTTATCTCTATTTATATATTTCTGGATCTTTATCTGGAATTTGACAGTTATCAATTTCGAAGATACAAGTACGACATGCGTCGAAACCTTCACCTTCAGTAGTACCTACAGCATCTTGAATTAAAACAATTGCCCAGTTAATGATTGTTGGAACAAAGAAGATTAAGACACATGCTGCTAGCTTTCTAGCAAACATGAAGATACCAGGTTTTAAACCTTTGTCGCCATCTTTCCAAAGACCTGTTCTAACACCTGACCAGAAGTCTTTTACTGGTAGAATTAAAAGCATTACTGGAACTAGTATTTTAATTAAGATTAAAACGAATCCTAATACCTTAAGTGTATTTAAAACACTTGGATATTCACAAAAACGTAATTCAGCACTTGTTTGAGCTTTAGCATAAACAACATCAACTGTGACAAATGCTAATAGTATTAGTATATATAATAAGGTTTTCTTATTAAAGAATCTTTTTTTCATTGTAATCACCTAATACAATTATAGTTTAATTTTATAAAATAGTAAACTAAACTTTTATTTAGACTTGCAAAATAAAGTTAAGTATTATATAATCTATATGTTCCAGTGATTAAATGTCCTCGTAGCTCAGCTGGATAGAGCAACCGCCTTCTAAGCGGTCGGTCAAGTGTTCGAATCACTTCGGGGACACCATTTTAAAAATTAACTAGTCTATTGACTAGTTTTTTTGTGCAATAAAAAAGAACTAGAAGCTCATTAGTTCTTGTTCTTTTTCTTTATATTTTTCGTCTACTTTTTTTGTATATTCGTCAACTACTTTTTGAATGTCAGCTAATAAACGTTTTTCTTCATCTTCAGTAACTGATTCGTCTTTCTTAACGTCTTCATTAGCTTCTTGACGATGTTTTCTGATTGCTACTTTAGCATCTTCAGCGATTTCTTTAGCTTGTTTAACATATTGTCTTCTAGTATCTTCTGTTAATTGAGGAATAGTTAAAATAACTGCTTCTCCATTATCTGAAGGATTGATACCTAGATTAGATTCATTAATAGCTTTTAAGATATCTTTAATAGCGCTTTTATCATATGGTTTAATCATTAATGTACGAGCATCTGGTACTAACACATTAGCTAAACTATTTAGTGGTGTTGGTGTTCCATAATAATCAACATTAATACCATTTAAAATAGATGGATTAGCTCTTCCTGCTCTAATAGATGACATTCTCTTATCCATTGCGTCAAGAGATTCCATCATTTTTAATTCTAGTTCTTCGTTCATATATTTTTTCTTCCTTTTCTAACGTATATAATATCTTATTGTGTAACAATTGTTAAGACATATTTGTGTATTTCAGCAGTTATTTTTTGTCTAAATGCTTGTTCTGCATCTTCTGTCCAGTAAGCATCTACTTCATCAGAGTTTTTAACAACACTTGTTTCTGCGTCATAGAATAATACTTTTCCATCTTTAATAATATATAGTGATGGTGACAAGAAGTTGTTATCTGATGAGTCATCTGACATTAAGTAGCCATTTAGTTTTTTAACAATACGATAATAGTTTGAGTTTTCTTGAGACTTATCGTTTACGATATCATAGTAGTAAATATCAACACCTAGATCATTAACGATTGATGATACTAATTCAACATATTTTTGACTCCATTCATTTTCTCTATCACCTATTAAGAAAACATGAACATCTTCATCATCAATTAGTTTTATAAATTCACTACCAAAGATTAAATCAATATGAGATCCATCTATATCTTTGTAGTAGTCATTGAATTTTACACCTTCTACATCTTCTCTAGTATATTTTTTAGAAACATATACAAATACACCAAATAACAAGATGATGATTATTAAATAAATTATTTTTTGAGTTCTATTTAACTTTTTCATTTACCACACTTCCATCTTTATTATAACATATTATATTTTTAGGTTAATGATATTTTTTTCTTTTTGTCAAATAAAATAGAATAGATTACTCTATTCTATTTTTTAAACCAATTATTAAGTAAATTGAGACAGCTGGTGAAAGTAATACGTGTCCACTTATAATTGATACAATCAGTAAGAAGATTGTACCTATTATTAGGTCTTTATCTTGTTTGTTTAAACTTATTAAGTATTTTATAACTGGTATTACAAGTAATAGTGTTCCAATAATACCAAAAGTTATTAGGATATCATATAAGTCCATTTCTACTTCTTTAAGTAAGATACTATTACTTGTTAAACCAATACCAAATAGAATACTTCTTATTCCACTATTAATATAGATATTAAAGTTATTTACTAAGAATGTTAATCTTTCATGGAAGATAACATTATTTAAGAAGTTATAACTAAAGATATCTTTAAAACTATTTATATTATTATATTCTAAACTTAACACTATATTATGATAGAAGTTAGTTTTAGGTATTAAGATAACTAATAAAGCACATGTAATACCAACACCTATTAGAGATGCTATTTTAGCTTTATTACTTAGTTTTTTAGCTTCAGGTAAGATCTTTATTAAAGTTATTAATAAGAAGAAGAATAGTAGTACTTTAGTGCCGGTTAAAAGAGATACATAAGCCATAACAGCAAAGAAGATTAAACGATAAGCAAGACTTTGTTCTTTTAATAAATTAGTTAGGTATATAGGTAATAAAAAGACTAATATAGCGTTTATTTCATTACCAGAGTTAAAGATACCTACACTACCTATATTACCTTCTCTATAGCTATTAAAATCAAATGATAACATACGAGGCACAAAGATTAATAAGATATATATTAAAGCTATATAAAATAAGTTTCTTTTTGATATTTTTAAGTCTTTAGAATCTATTAGTATTAATAAGATTATAAAGTATAAGTATTTTATTAAAGAAACGATATTAGAACCCATTGGTTCTTTAGATAGATATATAAATATTATAAAAGATAAACTAAATACTAGAATACCCAATAAATACATTAGTTGTTTTTTAGATATCTTTCTTATAAAGACATAATAATAAATTATTAATACTAAGAATAATGATCTTACTACTATACCAACAGAAATAGTTAAATGTAGATAGTTTATAGATATAGATGTTAAAAGATCTATTATCGGTTGTAAAAAGATAAATATTAAGATTATTTTAGATATGTTTTTATCAAGATATTTAGACATATTACCACCTAGTAGAATTATAACACAAAAAAAGAATTAGTTTCCTAATTCTTCATTGCTTCGATGTCTTCTTTTGATACTAGACCAACAGATCTTTTAACTTCCTTACCATCTTTAAATAAGATTACACAAGGAATAGACATGATACCAAATTCTTGAGCTAAGTCCATATTATTATCTGTATCCATCTTGTATACTGTATTTGTTTTGCTAACTTCTTCCATTATTGGAGCAAGCATTTTACAAGGTCCACACCATGTTGCATAGAAATCAACATATACGAATCCTTTGCTTTCTCTAACTTTTGATTGGAATGATTCTTCGTTTATTTCGTTTACCATAATATCTCCTTTTTAATTTATGTGCTTATTATATCACAAATAAAAAAATCGAACTAGATGTTCGATTAATTTACTAAATGGTGCGGGTGAAGGGACTTGAACCCCCACCCCGTGAAGGACTAGATCCTAAGTCTAGCGCGTCTACCAATTTCGCCACACCCGCATCAATAAAATAAATGGTGGACCTCGTAGGACTCGAACCTACGACCGCCCGGTTATGAGCCGGATGCTCTAACCAACTGAGCTAGAGGTCCAT
>CADBLZ010000095.1 GCA_902795675.1 uncultured Erysipelotrichaceae bacterium | reverse complement strand
TTGATTTAGCTAAAGCTTTTTGAGCAATTCTCTTTTCAGGAGTTTCATTATGTTCTTTTTCAATTGCTTCTATCTCTTCTTTAGTTAGGAATGTTAATTTCTTTAAGTAATCAATAATCATTGAGTCTTCTAGATTTAAACAATATTGATATAATTCATAACTTGAAGTTTTATTTTCATCTAACCATAAGGCATTACCTTCAGTTTTACCAAACTTCTTACCTTGAGAGTCAGTTACTAGAGGCATTACTAAACCATATACTTCTTTATCTAGTTTTTTTCTTACTAGTTCAATACCAGATGTAATATTACCCCATTGGTCTGAACCAGCAACTTGAAGTGTTACACCTTTATCTTCATATAGATGTAAGAAGTCTAACGCTTGTAGAATCATGTAACTAAATTCAGCATAAGTAATACCTACATCCATTCTTGATTTTACGTGGTCTTTAGCTAACATGTAGTTAACATTAAAGTATTTGCCATAGTCTCTTAAGAAGTCGATAATAGTTAAGTCTTTAGTCCAGTCGTAGTTATTAACTACTTCAAAACCAAATATTTCTTTTGCTTGTTTAGTTAAACCAGCAATATTGTGTTCTACTTCTTCTTTACTAATTATAGGACGTTCTGCATCTGGTTTAGGGTCACCAATTAAACCTGTTGCTCCACCAACTAGTAAGATTGGTTTATGACCAAATTTAGCTAGTCTTTTTGAGATTAGGAAAGATGAGTAATGACCAATATGCATTGAGTCAGCAGTTGGGTCTGTACCAATATAGAATGTTAATTGACCATTATCTAGTTTGTCAATTAAGTCTTCACTACTGATATCTTGAACTAAACCTCTCCATTTTAAATCTTCATAACATGTCATTTTTTCCATTTTAATTCCTCCAATAAAAAAAGTTCATAAACTAAGGGACGAAATATATTCCGCGGTACCACCCTAATTTATGAACTTAATCATACACTTTTATCTTAACGCGATAGACGTTTTAGCTCCAGAGTCGTAAATTCCTTCATCACTAATTGTTTAATATTATAACATAGTTTTGTTATTTAGCAATTCTTTTATTTATCGAATTTATCTTTTACTTTACCGCCAAGTCCTCTGAACCAAGCACCAATAACTTCACTATTGATTACAATCTTATAACCTAACAAACGCATTACTAATAATATTAAGATAATAATTATAATAATTACGATTAAGATTACTACAAAGATATTAGCACCTTTTTTAACTTGGAATTTAATTGAGTATTGTCTTTGATTTTTACCATCTTCAGATTTAACAATGATTGTAACTGTACGATCACTCTTTAATTTTTTATCTTTAGATTTATCTTCAATTTCAACGACAGCTTTTTCATTTTTAGTAATTACTTCAATTAAATCTTCAGCAGTACTATTTGTAGGTTTGATTTTTACTACGTAGTTCATTGTAGATGATGTAAAGCCTTCTTTATTATCATCTCTACCAAAAATCTTATAACCTTTAACTTTGATGTCTTCAACATCAGCATCTGATGATTCAACTTTTTCAGATTGTCTTGTTACTTTTAATGTATATGTATGAGTTACACCACATTCTAAACTAGTAACATCAATTTTAACTGTTTCAGCTTTATTAACTTCAAGTTCAACTAAAGTCTTATGATCGATAGTTACTGTATCACCATCAGTATCTGCTAGAGCTTCAATTTCTACACTCTTAACATTGTATGGGATTTGAACTTCATAATTTAATTGACCTTCTTCAATAACTGGTTGTTCGATGTCATCATCTTTACTTCCAGATATGATGTTAATCTTTTTAAGTAAACCAAATTTGTTTTCATTTTGAGCACAAGCTTCACTATATGGTGACTTACTTACATTAATGAAATAACTTCTAGTTTGGCCATTTTGACTTATTACACGAACTTCAATTTGTTGTTGTTCTTGATCAATAGTTACAGTACGAGGACCGAAACCATCAACAAAAGTACTTAGTGGGTTATTAACTTCTGCTTCAACTTTTAAGCTAGTTACACCAGCAGCAACTTGAGCAGTATAACTTGTATTATCAGATGTAAATGCAGGACTTATAGTTCCTTTATCGATTGATAATGATTTAAGTGAGTTATCACCATTTCTATTATCAGCACGAATTACATCGATTGTATATGTAGTTGTTTGACCAGCTGCATTAGCAACTGTAACATAGAATTTATTTGAGCCATATCCTAATTGTTCTGTACGAGGTCCATAACCATCAACGAATCCTCCACCTGATGCAGTAGCATTAATTGTAATAGCAGTTACGTCAGCAGGTACGTTAACAGTATAGTTTTTATTACCAGCACTGAATCCTGGATTTAAAGAACCAGAACTAACTGATAATGATGATACTGATGCAGCTGGAGTATATGATCCTCCTCCGCCGCCTCCGCCGCCAGAGCCACCGCCTGATCCGTCAGGAGTACATGTTACAGCATATGTAACTGGGCAATAACGTCTAACTAAGTTTTGACCATTGATTGTCATACCTTTGTTATTACATCCATTGTTTTTAACTGCATAAGCAACTTTGTATCCATTAGCACATGAAGCAATGTTAGCAGCTTCATCTGGTTTTGCTTGACCATTTTCAATTACAAAACATCTTTGAACGTCAAAGTTTCCAGTTTGATATAATTTTGATTCATTACTACAAGATGTACTTACATTGATAGCACTTCCATACATTTGTGCTCCAAGTCCACCACTTGTAGTATCATTACTTTGTACCCAGAAATAGTTAAGACCATTTTTAACACTGACATAATAAGTATTTGCTGTTGTAGCATAGAACTTAGTTGTGTTAGCTGAGAAATTTGGAGTTGGTCCAACATAATAACCAGCTACTGATCCTTGTGATTGAATGATGGCAATATCGCCATTTGATATTGTAACACTCTTTATTTGAGCGGCATTTACTACCGTTAACGTTAAAAAGGCTACAAAGAAAAATGATAAAAGTTTAATAATTTTCTTCATAATAACCCTATCCTTACTATACAATCATTTTATCATTTTATAATGTAATTATCAATAACAAAGAAAAAATAGTAAGTATATTTACTTACTATTTACTATTTTCTGCTTCTTCTAGTTTTTCAACTGTATTCTTTAATACTTTAATTGTATTAGTTCTTAGTTTTGAAACTGATCCTTGAATTACTGGAGTAGCTTTTTCTTTTGCTTCTTTTAGTAATTTATCTAGATCTTTTTTAATCTTATTAGCTTTTTCTTTAGCTGCTTTAACAGCTTTTTCTTTATCAAATTCTTTGATTTCTTTTTTGATGTTTTCTACTTGTTTTTCAAAGTATTCTTTAACATCAGATGGTTCGATTCCTTTGATGTTATTAACAAGTTCATCAAATTTTTTCTTTAAATCTTTTCTGGTTTCTTCACCAGATTTAGGAGCTAGTAATATACCAGCTGCAGCACCTATCGCTACACCAGCAATAAATTTTCCTAAGCCGTTATCTTTACTCATATTATTCATCCTCCTCATCAAATAAATCATCTAGATTATCATCATCGTAATCATCGTGTTTTTTTATTTTCTTGTCAAATATTCTTTTTAAGATTCCTGTTCCAAGTTCAGCAACATGGTCAAATAGACTTGATGCTTTATCTTGAACGAAATCAAATATTTGGAAGATTCCATTAACTGAATCTAATTTATCATTTAGATCATCTAATGTGTCATTTAATTTATCAATTGTTTTAATTCCTTTAATACCTAGAATAATACCAACTATTAGAATAATTATTAACAATACATAAATAATAATTGGTAGGATATCACTTAATACACTAATCATCGTTATCTTCTCCATCTTCATCATACATTGAATCTATTAAGTTAAATAGTTCGTCATCTGATGAATCTTCTTTTTTATTTTCTTCTTCGTATTTTTTACTGATTGGTTTGATTTGATTTAATTCTTTTTCAATATCATCCAAAATTTGAAGAGTACTTGTTCTTTCTAGGTCTTTGTCTTCCTTTTCGTCATCTTCATTTTCAGGATTATATTTCTTAGTTCTAGATTTAGATGATTCTTTAATTTCTTCTTTTTCTTTTTCTTCTTCTGCAAGAATATCTTCTACGTCATTTTGAGGTAATACTTCAACCTCTGCTTCAGGAACGTTTGGAGATTCATCTTCAGTTTCAATTTCATTCTTAACTTCTGGACTAGAATGATTAATTATTACTTGGTCAGTGTAAATGTCACCAACTGTAGTATTATTAGTTATTTCAACTTTTTTTGTTTCTTCAAGAGCTTCCTCTTCTAGTTTTTCTAGATTACCAAATGCTTTAGCACGAACAGTTTCAACTGTAACTGGTTGTGGTTTAGCTGGTTCTTCAACTACTGGAGTAGCTATTTCTTTATGAACAACTGGTTTAACTACTTCTCTTTTAAGTCCGTCAGTTTTATCAACGATTTCATCAACTGTATAGTTCTTACCTAGGATACCATATACTGGTGAAATTGTTGGTGATGAGATGAATGGTCTCTTTTTTGGATATTCATCATCACTAACTTCACGAACAGAAGGTCTTTCTTCTTCACGTTCTTCAGAACGACGTTGATTTGTATATTCATCCATGAATGAACGACGACGATCTTCTTGACGTTCTTCATTTCTAGTTAAACGGCTATTAATTTCTTCAAATTCAGCAGGATCAAAAGATGGGAATAAAGATTTAGCTTCGTTTTCTTCTGCTTCTTCTACGTGAGATGGTCTTTCTACTGGACTAGGTTCTTCTTGTTTTGGTTCTTCATCCTTTGGTTGGAATAAACCTTTTAAGCCACCTGGAACATCTTCTAGGATTCCATCATCTTCATAGCTATCATTAGTTAGTTCTCTTCTCATGTTACTGAAAGATGATTTATTACTAACTTCAATAGGTTTTTCTTCTTTTACTTCTTCTACTTTAGGTTCTTCTTGTTTAGTCTCTTTTTGTATATCTTCTTGAGTAAATGTAGGAATTTCTTCTGTATCATCTTCCTCTAAAAGTATACTTTTTAGTTTTCCAAATAATCCCATTTTGACACCCTTTTCTATTTGATTATATCTTTATCATGGACACCTTCAGATTCTTTATAGATATCCTCGCTTACTGCTTGTAAGTATTCTGAATCGTGACCTTTTACTTCAAAGATATTAACATCTATTTCATTTGTATCTAATTCTGCACTACTATCTAGTATTTTACTAAGAATGTTATCATTGAATGTTACTGATGATAAGATGCAGATTGCATTACTTACAGCGACATTAATGTCCTTCTTATTTACTATTACTTCTATTTTAGCATAATTGTACATAATTTCAATAAGGTAGTTGTCTTTAACAAGCTCGTTAATTTCAAGGTATCCATACTTATCTTCATAGTTAATAGGCATTGATACATAAGCTTCTTCGTTAGTTTGATATTCTTCTATTATCTTGTTGTAGTAACTAACGGCATCTACGTATAAGAAATATGTATATTTATTATCCTTTATTATTTCATTTAATTCAGTTGTTTTTTTAACTGATAAACCTCTTACTAGGTTATACTTGTAACCTTTACGGTATTTATTATATACATTTACTGTTTTACTAGTTCCTTGATTAATAATACTTTCTAGAGATTCATCTTGGACTTTAGTACATCCAGTTATGAACAAGCACATAAAAAGAAATAATACGACTATTTTTTTCTTCATTATATACCTCCAGATACATATAAATTATATCATTTATAGTGATAAATTAAAATAATTTTATGTATTTAAAAAATAGAACTAGACAGTTCTATTTCTTGGTAGCTATTAAGTGATTTATTTTTACACCTTGAGCTCTAAACTTTTTTTCATACTCTGTTTCGACATTATCTTCACTGTTATAATCAAGTGATACCTCTTCTAATAAGTAATCATTTGCACTAAATGATTCAATAGATGAAGCAAATAAGATAATGTTATCAGTCTTTTGTTCAATAACCGGTTTTCCTATAGAAATGCTTTCATATACTGGTAAAAACCAATCTGATGTTAGTCTTCTTTTAGCATGTCTTGTTTTAGGCCATGGGTCACTAAAGTTTAGATATATTTTAGTGATTTCATGATCAAAGACATCGCCTAGTTTAAGAGCATCTGTATCAATTAGACGTAAGTTAGGTAAATCTAATGGATCTATTTTTTGAATAGCACGAGCTATGATAGATGCATATTTTTCTATACCAATATAATTAATATTAGGATTTTTTAATGCTTTGCCTAGGATAAAATCTCCTTTACCCATACCTATTTCAATTTCGATTGGATTATTGTTACCAAATAGTTCTTGAAAATGTCCTTTATATTGAGTAGGTTCTTTTATTAAGACTTTGGAATTATTAAGTATTTCAGTTGCATTTTTTACATTTCTAAGACGCATTTTCTTCACCTTTCTTATATTTACCAAAAGTAATTATTTTTAATAAACGATTTATTTGTCTTGCACCTA
>CADBLZ010000094.1 GCA_902795675.1 uncultured Erysipelotrichaceae bacterium | reverse complement strand
TTTTTCTTTTATTTTTATCTATAATATAAATAGAATAGGGTTGAGTGTGATGAATAAAAAAGTCGAAAGATTTGCTTATAACTATGAAAATAAAATTAAAGATATAAGAGAACTTTATTATAAATATAATACTGAAGATAGTTCTATTACTTATCTCCTAATACCTGTTTTAACAGCATTTGTTATCTTACTATGCTTAGTAACAGAATTTAACTATATAAGTTTAGGAATAAGTTTCTTAATTTTACTTATTGGTAACATCTTAAATAATATAATTAATCATCATAACTATAAATTAAGATACCTAGTAGCATTATTAAAAATTGGTTACATCAATATTTATAAATACGAAAAAGACTTAAATAACTACTTAACTGGTAAAAATGGATATTATAAATTCATGTTAGATAGTTATATAAAAGAATATAACTTATCAGAAAATACTGATATTATAAGAGACTTAAATAACGTTCCATACTATGCATTCTTTAGTGAAAACGGTAAAAGATTTATCATGTTAAATGCATCACTAAAAGAAAAACCAGAAATTATAAAATATGATTTAGGCAACGTAAGATATTTTAGAAAAGATACAATCAATAATCGCGTTATATTAGTAACTGATCTAGCAAATTATTCATTTAATCTAGATTCATATAATGTATTTAATAAACTATTTAAAGAAAAAAACTATGTAAATATTAGAATCTTTGAACCAGAAGATTATATAAATGATTATGAATTATTTATGCATAATTATGAAGCTAATCTAAATAAGAAATTAAAAGATGTAAAAATATCTGATGATATCATTAATATAATAATCTTATTTATTATTTGCATTGGTTTAAGTTTTGTCTTAACTCTTGATTTCATGGCCGATTTTAAAATAATAATTTATATACTATCAAGTATCTTATTAATTGCTTCTAATTCATTCTTTAAAAATCTATTCCCAGGTGAAAAGATTAAAAGAATTACAGATAACGAATTAATAAATTTAGCTAATAGTGATAGAGAATGTATTGATCACTTTAAAGAACTTAAAATAGCTTTAAATATCAAAGATCAAGAAACATTACGTATTCGTTCTGATGAAGGAGCAGAATACTTAACATGGGTTAAAAATGGTTACTTCCATTTATTCTTAAATCTAATCTATACTAATGCTGTATATATTGTTGTAAAAACAACTGACATTGATAACTATGAAGTTACACGTCATGAAACTATTATTAGATTTAAAGATAGAGTCTTACATTTTGATAAAGATGCTGGTGAAATCTTCTCACGTATCTTACCAAATAAAGAAGCTGATATGTTTAGCACAAAAAGAAGATAATTCTTCTTTTTTTCATTGTTTTAACTTATAATACATTTAAAAGAAGGGGAGACCTATGAATAAAATAGAACTACTTGCTCCAGCTGGTAATATGGAATGCTTAATAGCCGCCATTAATAATGGTGCTGATGCAGTTTATCTTGGTGGAAAAAAATTTGGTGCCAGAGCATTCTCTAATAACTTCAATGATGAAGAAATGGTTGAAGCTATAAAACTTGCACATAAGAATAACGTAAAAGTATATGTTACCGTTAATACCATTATCTTTAATGAAGAAATTGAAGATGTCATAAATTACTTAAAATTCTTATATTATAATCATGTAGATGCAGTATTAATGCAAGATATTGGTTTAATTAACTTAACTCGTAAAGTATTACCAAACTTAGAAATACATATAAGTACGCAAGCTCATAATCATAATGAGGAAGCTATAAAATATTTTAAAGAATTAGGTTGTACAAGAGTTGTCTTTGATCGTGAATCAACTCTAGAAGAAATAAAAAGTGTTAATGTCGATATCGAAAAAGAAGTCTTTGTATATGGTGCATTATGTATATCATATTCAGGTAACTGCTTATTCAGTTACTTATTCAATGGCCGATCAGCAAACCGCGGAATGTGTTCTCAAATGTGTCGTATGAAGTATTCTTTAGAACAAGATAATAAAATAATTGATAAAGGTTACTTACTAAGTACTAAAGACTTAAATACTATTGATCATATAAAAGAATTATTATCAAGTGGTATCTCATCTCTTAAAATTGAAGGTAGAATGAAAAGTAAAGAATATGTTGCTGTTGTAGTAAGACTTTATCGTAAAATAATTGATTCATATTTAAACAATAATGAAATAATAATTACCGATAAAGATCGTGAAGATTTACTTAAAACCTTTAATCGTGAATTTACTGATGGTTTCTTATTTAATCAAGATAATATTATTAATAAGAAAACACCTAATCATCAAGGAATTACTATTGGTAAAATAATAGATGTTGATAAAAAGTATATCAAAATAAAACTATCTAAAGATGTCCATCAAGAGGACGCTATTAGAATTAAAGAACTAGATAAAGGTTTATACTTAAATACATTATTAAATAGTAAAGAAATGTATGTAAATAGTCTAACTAAAGGTGATATCATGCTACTTCCTAATAAATATGAAGCATCTAAAGATATCATAAATACCGAAATAGTTAAAACAATCGATTATCTTCTTAATAAAGAATTAGAAGAAGTACCATCAAAGAAACTACCAATCGATATGTCATTTACTGCTCATAAAGATAAAGAAATAGAACTAACTATTAAAGAACAAGATCATATCATAAAAGTAAATGGTCCTATTCCAGAACAAGCTAAAACGCACGCTATTATAGAAGATGATATAAAAAGTAAACTATCTAAACTAGGAAATACTAATTACTATTTAAATAATCTAACTATTGATATCGATAATGACTTATTTATCAATCTAAAAGATTTAAATGAAATAAGAAGAGTAGGTATATAGAAGCTAGATAACTTAAAAAAAGGTACTAAATTAGATGATTTTAGTATCAAATTAGAACCTAATAGTGTAACTAAGGAAGATAATCCAAAAATAAGTGTATTAGCTCGTAATGAGTCTCAAATTAATGAATTACTAACTCTTGATATTGATTATATCTATGTTACTAATATTGATTTATATAAAAAGTATAAAACTAATAAGAATATCTATTTAAGACTTCCTAGAGTTATTCATAAGTTTGAAGATTATCAAAATGAAAACCTATTATGTACAGAACTAGGTAGTATCATAAAATATCGTAATACTAATAATATAATAAGTGATTATTATTTAAATGTAGCTAATGACTATACTATTAGTACACTACATAACTTAAATAACAAATATGTAACTCTAAGTATCGAACTAACTAAAGATGAATTAATAAGTATTAGAAATAAAAAGAATAGTTCAATCTTCATTTATGGAAGACCAGAAAATATGATTATTAATAAAGATATATATAACTCAAATAACAAGAATACTAATCTAATAGATATCAATAATAACAAGTATCCAGTATTATATGATGGTTATACTCATATCCTAAATAATCAAAATATAAACTTAATAAATGAACTAAAAGATTTAAAGGGATTTGGAATGTATCATATCGAATTATTTAATGAAAATAATGAAGAAATTAGAAACATTATTAATAATGTAAAAAAATTTTTAATATGATATAATAACTTTAATAAAGGAATGAATTGGGATGGATTTAAGCTATAACAAAATAAAAGAATTAGATGATATTTATAATTCTACAAAAGAATCTCAGGGAGCACAAAATGCTTTACTTGCTATTAGATATGTCCTATTTAATGATGATTCTGTTTTTAAAGATGGAATACCTAAAGAAAACAAATATACATTCATATCGTCTAATAACGACGCTCGTAAAAAAGCTAAATTAATGCAACAAGATGATTTAGGCCAAATAATGATCAAATATTGTATGGCTTCATTCGGACTACGTGGAAAGAAATTTAATGTAACAGATGATGAATTTGTTCGAATTCAAGAAAAAATAGATGACTTAGAAATATCAGCTTATGACATGATTGAATTTGTAGCATATA
>CADBLZ010000093.1 GCA_902795675.1 uncultured Erysipelotrichaceae bacterium | reverse complement strand
CTAGTTCTGTATAAATTACATTACTATTATCATTTTCATTATCATATTCTTTTGTCTGTAAGAAATATAATTTATTCTTATCTACATTTAGTTCTTTAATACATGAATGATACTTTATTTTCTTTTTATCTAATACTTTAATTAGTTCTTTTTCTAAGTCATTGTATTCTCCGCAATTGAATATTACCTTCTCTATTTTAAGATTATTTAATAAATTTATTGCTTCTCCCATATGATCATAATCTCCATGTGTAAGAATTAAGTAATCAATTTTTCTAATCCCTTCAGCTTGAAGAAAAGTAATAGTACTATCAGATACTTTATAGTTCCTAAGTCCTCCTGTATCAATCAAATATGTACACTTTCTATAAGGACATATAACCAGCGCACTATCTCCCTGACCAACACTAAAATAATAAACATAATGAGCAGAATCAAAATATGGAATTAATAAATCTATAGGTATTATTACTAACATAAATACTAAAAATAGTTTTCTTCCTCTTAAACCAAACATTAAAAGAAAAAAATACCAAATAATCACCTCAACCAAATTAAAGTCTAAATATAAAATAAAGAAATCAAACTTGTTAAAAAGATTGCTTAAACACTCTAATAAACTAATTCCTAGATTAAATAAAGGATAAACAAAAGGAATTATAAAACTTAGTAATGCTAACGGATAAACAAATATAGTAACTAAAGGAATAAATATTAAATTATAAATAACACTTAAAACATTAATCTTATAAAAATATAATAAACATATTGGTACACTATATAAGAAAGTAATTAAACTTAACTTCAAACTACTTTTTATTCTCGATTCATCTTTAATAAACTTTTCATTAAATAAAATTCCAAATACGATAATAAAACTAAATTGAAATCCTAAATCAAAGATCATTTTATAATTAAAAATAATCACTATAAAGAATGTTAAAAATAACACCTTTAAATTACTCATACCTATATTAAATAACTTATTTAAAGAATTAATAAGAAAGAATATAAGACATCTTAAGAAACTAGCTGGAAATAAGAGCATAGTTCCATACAAAAACAAGAACACATTGATAACTATATATTTTAAGATTTTATTTGTTCTTTTTAATAACAATAAAAGAACTCCTGATAAAAGACCAATATGCATGCCTGATATTGCAAATAAATGCGTAATACCTATATTACTAAAGGAGTTATAAGTATCATCATTTAGATCATCCTTATCACCTAAAATAAAGGCATTTAAGTAACCTTTACTATCAAGCTTATTAATTCTGCTTTTAATACCATTTTTAACCCAATATAGGCCATTTTTACTACTTTCACCTATATTTATACTAGAAATCTTAAAATTATAATAAATACCATGATTATTAAGATATTTTTTATAATTAAAATTATGAAATACTGTATTACTACTAGGTTCAACTAGCTCACCATTAACGGTTACTTTAACACCATATTTTACTTTATCTAATAAATAGTTATATTCCTTATCATTCTTAATATAATAACTACACTTTATAATCTCTTTCCCACCTAAATCAAAACTTAGTTTATCTTCTTTTAACTCGTAATCAATTATCTCTCCACTAAAAGTAGTTTCATTTCCATCATAAATTGATTTATTTTTATCTAGTATTAGATTAATAACGATAAATATAATAATAAAAACAAATAAGATAAAATATAAAAGATTATACCGTAATATAATCTTTAATCTTTTCATATAATGAGTCACCTATACCAGATACATTTTTAATATCTTCAATACTATTAAATTTATTAGTCTCACGATACTTAATAATATTGTCAGCTTTAGATTCACCGATTCCACTTACTGTAAGTAATTCTTCCTTGCTAGCAGTATTAATATTTACTTTACCCGTATTAGTTACACATTCTTCTTTACTGGATGTATTATTACTTTCATTACTACTAGTAGTTACTTTAGGTTCATTATTAGTGACAACACTCTTACCCGTGCAATTAGTTATATCACTACCACTTTCACATGTATCATCACTTTTCTTAGTATCAGTCACATTATCTTTATAACAACTATAAACCAGTTTATTTAATTCGGTAGTTGTATAAATATATATAACCATCTCATCTTTTATTTTAGAACTAAGATTTATATTATTAGTAGTACCGCCTTTTTTTATCCCTCCAGCTGCATTAAGGGCATCATTTATTAAACTACCTTCACTTAATTCATAAACACCAGGATTATTTACAGCTCCTTTAATATCCACGTGATAAACACTAGGTAAAGAATTATTTTCTTTTACTTCTTGTTTCTCACTAATTATCTCACTTTTAGCTGGTACACTTTCACATGAACAACTATTTTTCTTAAAAATAGATACACATAGTGTTGTAATAAGTAAAACTAATACAAGAACATAAAAGATATATTTATATTTCTCTTCATTAAAAAAATCCATATTTTTTTCTCCTTTCAATAAAACTATACGAGAATAAAATATGAATTTCCTTTATAAATTAGCTATCTTAGCTCTTTTTCTTTCAACATTATTTTGAACACAAACACATTGAAAGAAGAATAACGCAATTATTAATGTAACATTATATGATCCACCATAACTTAAGAACGGTAGTGGTACACCAGTTAATGGAATTAAACCAAGAACACCCATTAAGTTAATTAATACATGTATTAAGATGTATGAGAAAACACCAACACATATTACACTACCTTGAATACTAGTGCACTTCTTACTTTCTTTGCCGATAAAATATAATAGTAATGCATATAATAAAACAATTAGAATTCCTACTGAGCCACCAAGTTCCTCACAAACTATTGGGAAGATAAAGTCAGTATGTGCTTCAGGTAAGTACATGTATTTTTGTGTACTATTACCTAAACCTACTCCGAATAAACCACCATTATGGAAAGCTATATAAGAGTTACATACTTGGTAACCTGATTCTTCAGTATAACGACTACAAGGTTTAAAGAAATTAAATCTTGAATTTTGATATGACTTTAAGAAACCACCAAACACAAATACTAAACCACCAAGAATAATTAAACCAATAAAACATAATGCTAACCTGTTTCTTAATCCTTTAGCAATTGGTACCGATAAGTAAATTAAAGCAAATATCATTACTAAAATAACAGCACCACCTAAGTCTGGTTCTAAGAATACTAAACCACCAATAATAATCGAAACAACAGCAGGTAATATTAGATCAACAGCTTCAATCTTATTCTTCTTACTAAGTTTCTTGTAATACCAACTTAAATAAAGTATTAATAATAACTTCGCTATCTCAGAAGGTTGAAACATTACCGTTCCTAAATCATACCATGATTTAGCACCATTACTAACCGAACCATATATTAAAACGCCACCAACTAATATGATAGCTATTAAAGCACCAAATCTAAACAATAATTTATAAAAAACTCTAAAATTTCGATACGTAATAAGAAGCAAAAGTCCCATAACATAACCAAAAACAACGAACATAATTTGTCTAATGAAATAATAATTAGCTGGTAAGTGGTATCTTAAAACAGCCGTAATATTAGAAGCTGATAAAACCATTACACAACCAAAAATAGACAAAAAAATCATAATTAACATAACCGGCCAATTAAGATTAGCAAATGGTAACTTAAGATTTTCGGCAAAATACTTTATAAAAGATTTCTTATCGTTCTTCTTAGTCATATTACTCTACTCCTATATTAATATTAACATAAAATAAATATCAAAAATGTTTTACTAGACATAAATTCCCTAGTATTAACATAAATTATACATTTATTTGTCTTTTTAATAAAAATTTGATAAAATGATGAAACTGGAGGAAAAATAAAATGACAAAATTACCAAGTAAATTGCCAAATATAAAAATCTTAGATGAATCTAATAAATTATTACATAGAGTCTCAGAAGAAGTACAATTTCCTCTTCCACAAGAAGATAAAAAAGCAATTCAAGATATGATGGATTATCTTGAAATGAGTCAAATAGAACCACTAAGAGAAAAATACGATCTTAGAGCTGGTATGGGTTTATCATACTGCCAAATCGGTGTATTAAAAAGAATCTTCGTGGTCGTATATGAAGTTGAAGAAGGAAAATTTGATCGTTACATTATCATAAATCCTAAAATCAAATCAGAATCAGAAGAAAAGATTTATGTATCTGAAGGTGAAGGATGTTTATCAATCAACCGTCCTACTGAAGGTATAGTACCAAGATGTGCTCGTGTAACTATCGAATATCAAGATTTAGAAGGAAACAAACAAACTATTAGAGTTCGTGAAGAACTAGCAATCTGTTTCCAACATGAACTGGATCATTTAAACGGTATCTTATTTACTGATAAGATTGATCCAAAAAATCCATTCAAAGGAAAAGACACATATCGTGCGATATAGTGTCTTTTTTTAATTCATCAATTTTAAAATAATTAAATCTTATATACTCTATTTTTTCTATAAGCGTAATATAAAATTCCACCTGCTATAAGAACTCCACCAGCTACAAAAATATAGTTAAGAGAAGCACCAGTGTTAGGGTTACCATTAGTATCAGTAGCAGCCATTTCTTCAGCAGTAGCTTTATGAACTGTTAAGTTAATAGTATATTGAGAAGTTTGTCCAGCTGCATTAGTTGCTACAACTTTAATTTCGTTTAAACCTTCTTGAACTGGAACACGACCATCACCAGTAATTGTCCATCCAGTTTCTGGTTCAGCAATAATTGTTGCATAATCTAATGAAGTAGTTAATTGTGCATTCATTTGATAATGATTCAAATTGTTAAGACATAATTGTGGAGTCATGTCGATGCATAATTTAGTAACACCCTCAGCATGTACAACAATTGGAAGGATAAACATTAACCCTAAAGCAAATAGTAAATTTTTAACTTTTTTCATTTTTCAACTCTCCTACTATATTCATTATAATATATAAAAATAAGATTTGCTACAATAAAATTAACAAAATAAAAACTTTACAATTGCTTGTAAAGTTAGTTTTCTTTATTTACTTTATCTAGTACTGCATTAATGATTTTTCTTACATCATCATCACTATATTTCTTAGCAAGTTCTACTGCTTCATTAATAGCAACAATGTTTGGTGTTTCTTCATCATAAACTATCTCATAAAGACCAATTCTTAGAATTTGAGCACCTGTTTTATCAATACGATCAATCGTCCAATTTTTCATATTCTTATTAGCAAGTTCATCTATTTCTGTTAAATGAGTTGTAACACCATAAACTAAATCACGAACAAATTCGTTATCTATATCTAAATTTTCATTAATAAGTTCTTCTACATTAAAATTAATATTATTAGCTTTCATAATATCTATTTGATATAGGATAACCATTGCTTTTTCTCTTAGTTCACTTCTAGATAAGCCCATAATAACACCTCACTTGTTGATTATAACATATTTATAAAAAAAAGGAATTATTTTTTAGATAATTCCTTTAATTCATATAATATATTGATAGCATCCATCGGTGTACATTTTAATGGATCTATTTCTTTTAACTTATTAAGTACTTCATTATCT
>CADBLZ010000092.1 GCA_902795675.1 uncultured Erysipelotrichaceae bacterium | reverse complement strand
CACCAACTGGTACAGATATTAAATTATTTAAAGCTGTTGCAGATAAAGCATCAGCTATATTATTCGCTTTTTCTTTTTCTTCCTCTGTCATTAAAGGAGCATCTAAAGGTTCTCCTAAAGGATTAGATGAACCTACAGTAGTATCTGTAGTTTCAGCATTATTTACTTCTTCAGGGGCATTAGTTTCTTGAGGGACTGGTTGTGCTTGTACATTTTGTTCACCATTATTAACAGAATCTAAAGTTTCAAAATTATCTTCGTTCACAATCAACACCTCTTATTCTAATAACATTATATCATAAAAAAAAGACAGTAAACGTCTTTTTTTATGATAGGTCTCCACCCCATTCAACTATCGTAAATCCACTTCTGTTAAATGAAGGTATTTCTTGTTCTTTAATTCCAGGGTCACCATTTACCTTTTTAATATGGATTCTGACTCTTAAAATAGAATCTGGTGCAGGATCTACAATAATCGCATTACTTGCTTGTAATTCTTCTGTAAATGAGAAATTAACAATACTTTCACCATTATCTTGAAGTTTTGGTAACCAATACATTATGAATTCGTTCATTTCTCTATCTGTTAAACCTGCTTTAGATAATTTATCTTCTAAGAAACTAGCAGCATTATCGGCAGTAACATAGAAACCTTCACTGAAATCATTTTGTTCTTTATTATTTTCTTCCCAATATAATGCATAATAGTATTTACCATCAACAGATAAACTACCGTCTGTTTTAGCATAAACACTCCAACCATCATTATATTTTGGATAACTAACACTTATTACAGATGGATCAGCTAATCTAACATTAACATTAGTATCACTATTTGGATAAATATACATAATTGGTTTATATACTACATTAGGATTATCAATATCCGTAACTGGCAAATTCAAAGAGTATGAAATAGAGATGTTATCTTCATCAGTAAATGATTTATCGATAGGTATTTCATATAATATATAACTATTTTCACAATATCTTGTTGAACCAGTATCGTCAATAAATATTACTAGTTCATCATCATCGATTTCATAACCTTCATACTCATATGATTCATCACAAGTTACCGGAAGTACTATATATACATAATTATGACTCTTAAAATTTCTACTTGATAATCTCTTTTCTGGTTTTACATTAAATTCATCCATTACCTTGTTATAATCTAAAACATTAGTAACTAAGATTATTCTTTCGTCATCATCTTCCTTAACATATCTTTCATCGATTGAATAAACTTCTACTTTAGCTTCTTTAGCAGTCTTAACTATATTATCATTAGCAAATAAAACTACTAAACTAGCAACTAATATAACTAAGAATATTGCTACTATATAGATGATTTTTCTTATATCCATTTTCTTATCTTCCATTTCACACCATCCTATTATAATAATAACACAAAAAAATAGAATAAAGTATCTTTATTCTATTATTGAGTCATTCCACATTACTGGTTTTTCAATACCATATATTTTTAATACTGAAGCAGCTACATTAGATAAGCCAAAATTACCTTCTTTTAATTTATAACTATTATCTAATACAACAAAAGGTACTGGATTACATGTATGTGAAGTTTTAGGTGTTCTTACACCATCTTTTTCAGTATACATAACTTCACTATTACCATGATCTGCCATTAAAAGCATTACATAGTCCAATTCCTTAGACGCAGCTTCTAAACGTCCTAAACATTCATCTACTACCTCTAGAGATTCAACTGTAGCTTCATAATTACCTGTATGACCAACCATATCCCCATTAGGGAAATTAAGTCTTACAAATTGATATTTATTAGTTTTCATTTCTTCAATAACCTTATCAGTTATTTCTCTAGCTTTCATAGCTGGAGCTTTATCAAATGAAATATTATCACTTGGTATTTCAATATATGTTTCTAAGTTTTCATCAAACTTGTCTTGTCTATTACCATTCCAGAAGTAAGTAACATGACCAAACTTTTGTGTTTCTGAAACAGCTAGTTCATTAATATTATATTTAATTAATTCTTCTGTTAAAGTATTAGATATCTTTGGTGGTTCTACTAAAAATTTTGGTGGAATACCAGCTTCGGAATCATATTGAAGCATTCCAGCATAATAAACATTTGGGAAATATTCACGATCAAATCCTTCAAAGTTTTCTTCTGTTAAAGCCATACTAAGTTCAATTGATCTATCACCTCTAAAGTTAAATAGAAGAACTGAATCATTATCAACTATCTTACCTACTGGTTCATTATTTTCTACAATAACAAAACCTGGTAAATCTTGATCTATTACATTAGGTATTTCATTACGATATGTTTCAATAGCTTCTCTAGCAGAACTGAAACCTCTTCCTTTACCTAATACATGAATATCATAACCATCTTTTACCATATTCCAATTAGCTTTATAACGGTCCATTGTAATTTTCATACGGCCGCCGCCTGATGCAATTCGGTAATCATGTTCATCGTCTCTTAAACTACTTAATAAGTTCTCTAATTCATCTACGTATGTTAATGCACTAGTTGGTGGTACATCTCTACCATCTAATAAGATATGACATCTTACTTTTTTAACATCTAGTTCTCTTACCTTTTTTAAGATAGATAATAAGTGTTCAATATTAGAGTGAACATTACCATCACTTAGTAAACCAATAAAATGGAATGTACTATTATTCTCTTTTACATTATTAACCATTTCATTAAATACTCTAGAATTATATATTTCACCATTTCTAATTGATTCATCAACTAACTTAGCTCCTTGTGAATATATTTGTCCACAACCTAAAGCATTATGACCTACTTCTGAGTTACCCATATCTTCATCAGTTGATAAACCAACAGCAGTTCCATGAGCTTTAATTAACTTACATGGGTATTCTTTCATAAATCTATCTAAATTTGGTGTATTAGCATTATATACAGCATTACCAACATGTTCTTCTGTAATACCTACACCATCCATAACAACTAATAAAACTTTCTTATTGTTCATTATATATATCTCCTATCTATTAATTGCCTTACTAACGATTAACGCTGACATCCAAGCAAATCCTAAATTATAGCCGCCACAGTCACCATCAACATCTACTATTTCACCAGTAAAATATAAACCTTTATATTTCTTTGATTCTAAATTAGAATCTAATTCATTTAAATCAACACCACCAATAGTAGTTTGTGCTTTAGTAAAGTCTCCAACACTAATAACATTAACTGAGAATTCTTTAATATACTTATTTAAAGAACTAATCTCTTTACTAGTTAAACTACTAATATGAGCACTACTATTAATATCAGCTTTATCTAAAATAATCTTAACTAATTTCTTATTTAAAATTCTAGAAAGTATTTCATAAATATTTAAATCAAATCTGGATGCATAACTAATAACATCATCAACGTCTGGAATAAAATCAATTTTAACATTAACGTGTTTACCTTCATCTAAAGCTATTGATGCATATCTTGAAATATTAAAGACACAAATACCTGAAATACCATTTTGTGTTAATTGTAATTCACCTTGTTCTTCTTTTACTAATTCACCATCTATATAGATTGCTAACTTAGCATTAGTTCTAATACCATTCCAAAAATTATTATATTCACCATCAGTATATAAAGGTACTAAACTAGGTAATTGTTTAAATGTCTTAATACCTAGATTATTAATGACATTCATAATCGATCCATTTGAACCTGTAACAGGTGCAGCGTTACCACCAGCTGAAATAATAACTTTATCAGCTTCTATTTCATCATTAATAATATATTTATTGTTAATATATTCTATTTTATTAACATCATAGTTTAATTTATAAGATATATTTCTTTTATCTAACTCTTGAATAAACATATCTCTTATTGTTGTTGCTTGATTAGAATACGGATAATAATAACCGTTCTTTATAAGTGGTAGAATGCCTAAATCATTAAATGAATTAAGTGTTTCTTCTTTTATATCATCAGTTAATAACATACTTAAATCATTATTAGAATGAAAGTGAGAATTATCCATATCACTATTCCAATAATTACATCTACCATTACCAGTAACTAGTATCTTTTTGCCTAGTTCATCATTATGATCTAATACTAATACTTCATTATCTTCATTTTTTATCTTTAGAGCAGCAAATAAACCGCTACTAGATCCACCAACAATTACTATCTTCATCAAAATCCCTCTTATTTATTATAACAAATATAATCATGAAGTAGAACAAATCTCATGTCTACAAATGACAAATCATGACTAATAAAAAAACATAGTTTAACTATGTTTTTATTATTTTGATTTACTAGTAACCTTTTTATAAAACTTAATAGAAGTATCTTTAATACTTGCTGAAATAATACTCTTACTTTCTACTGTTGTAACACAACCAACTAAACTATTAAAAGTCATATCAATCGCACCTTTCTTCTAAATACTCTTCTAAACATAAATTATGATCCATAATATATTGAGCTATCTCTACATCATTCAAATATCTAAAATGCCATGTTTCATATTTATATCCTGTCTTATCTTCTTTACCTTCTGGATATCTTAAGATAAAACCATACTTACTTAATTTACTTATTATAACTCTATTAATATCATCATAGTCATAAAGTTTTATATCATCTATTAATTCATCATTAATAACAACACCTATATCTAAACATAAACCTGTATGATGTTCTGAATAACCTGGTACAGCTACATGAGTTTTATTATACTCTTCACCATACAATTCTAAGAATTGATTCCAGATATCTTGTTGTCTTTCAATACTTCTATAAGCACTGGTTAATTCTATTCTAATATTATCATTCTTTAATAAATCACTTCTAAGTTCTTCAAACATCTTGTAAGTATTCTCTTCTATTAGATAATAATGATCTTTATCATAATGATTTTGAATTTTAACTAAGTGATTACTAATATCATAATCATCTGGTATTTTAAAATTTTTATTAACTAATACTAAATAATTCATTCTCATCACTAAAACTATTATAACTTATTTTATAAAAAAAGTTTATTAATCTTTTTTATGATTAATAAACTTATCTACTAAATTAGTTTTATGTTTTTCTTGATCCTGAATAATAGAATCATTAATTAGTTTTAAATAATCTCTATCTTGAACAGATAACTTATATTTTTCATCATCTTTAACATTGATTTTTAAATCAACTAATAAAGCCATCTTGTCAGCTTTAGATAACTTACTTAAGTATTCTTTTGCTTTACCTTTTCTAAATGCATCTTCAAAAGCACTTATATGATCTAACTTAATTAAATTATTAGCTTTATATATACGATAAGCTATCTCTGAATTACCGCTATTAAGTGATAATAAATATAAATATGTTCTAATAGATTCATTAAATTCATCTATTCTATTCTTAATATCTGCTACTGAGAAATCAGCTTCAGCAAATTCTTGTAATAACTTATTTAATTCAATGGTTATTGATTCAGGAAATAATTTATTAATTAAATCATTCATCAAAATCCTCTATTATTTTATTAATACCTTCAATATCAGCATCTTCTGCAGATATATTTAATGGAATAGCACCATCTTCTTCATTTAATAATGTAAGAGGTTTAAAGTATGTTTCATAACTATTCTTTCCTAAACCACATGCACAGAATATAAATAATTCTGGATCATCACAGTTTTCTTTATATAACACTCTTTCAAGAGTTAAGTCAAAGTAATAATATTTACTACCCATTAATACTAAGTTACATACATAGTAATTATCATTCTCATCATATAAAGCAAGTAATTTAGTTTCCATTCCTAATTTACTTAGAATTAAACCAAATAGTTTACTATTAGCAACTGAGTCATCTCCTAGACCATTAAATAATGCGTCATAAATTGCATCCTCACTAACATTATTAGATTTAAAATCTCTAACTTCAGTTATGTTTCTAGTAACTAAATACTTAGCAAGTTTAAAAGCATTATATCGAGTACTCTTATTGTTAAGAACTGCTGTTAAACCTAAATAATCTATTATGTTACTTATTTCTTCATTAAATAAATCTTTTGTAGTTTTATTAGGTTCAGTAACATTTATCTCTTTTTTTTCTTTTTTCTTTTTTTCTTGCTTAGCTAAATCTGATTCAAGAATAGCTTTAGATCTGTTATTGAAATTAACTAAATATGTATTATTACCATTTCCTAATATAGAAATTACTTCTTTAATAACTCCTGCTTCATTATTAGGAACAAGAATAACTTTATCACCGATTTTAAATTTTGTACTATCCATATTACTACCTCTTTTTATTTCCCTTTAATGAAACATAGAAATCACTATAAATATCATATATATCATTCTTAAATGTCTCTATATTAAATCTATTACATTTATACCACATTGGCGCTTTTAATTCAATATTTTCAGACTTGTTAAACCAATTATCAGTTGTACCATAAACCATATTATATGGAATCATTTCATAATAGTAATTACCATTTGTACTAATAGCTGATTTCATATCTTTTTCATCCATTGTATATAAAACATCTCTGTAACTTCTAATTAATGCAACAGCTTTTAAACCATTTCTATTCATGTTAGGCATTTTACTACAAATAATACTTATACCTACCATACAGAATACACCAAAGATATAAATTATATTATATACAGGACTTTGATTAACAGCTCCAAATGTTGTAAATAAATTCGGAATAACAACTATTAATAAACCTATAACACCATAAATAATCTTTTCAAAATAATCTCTATTACTACTCATAATATACATACTTAAGAAGTAACCTAAACTACTAGTTATTAATGATAACCAAATAATACCTTTAGATGTATACTCAAATAAAATACCATAAGTAATAATATTAACTACTAAAATAACCATTAACCAGAATAGTAATTTATAGTTAAAGAATGGTTTTATAAAATAAATATCTTGATTAACATGATCATTTTGTTTACCAATTATTTTTCTTCTTAATCTTCTAGAAATCTTTTTAAGATCTTCATAACTTAATTGATCTTTTAATCTAAATAGTTCTGTCATATATAAGCTTTCTACTGTATTATGACCATCATAATCTTTTACTTTAACTATTTGATAATTCTCATTTACTTTAACAATATCAATATAACCTTTATTTGCTAAATAGAATAATAGAGATGCAATATCATTTTCACCTATTCTACCCTTTAATAAATAACCCATCTTTAAACTATTAAATCCTTTATATGGATAGAAGTTATTATATGGTTGCTTATATACATTACGTCCTATTCTTAAATATACTAATAAAGATATAACTAATAAGATTAATGGAATAATAAATCCTAAAATTGTAATTGGTGCAATATTATGTGATGTCTTCTTAAAATAACCATCTTCTAATTCAATTATTAATAAATACTTACTTTCATCTGAGAATAATTCTTCAATACTACCAGTAATCTTTTTACCTTCTACTTTAAAATTATTTTCTACTTCTGTTTTATCTTTTAATAATTTAACTTTAATATTGTCACTATCATATGGAAGATTAATTGTCATCTTAACACCATCCATAACAATACCTGGATAAGTATCAAAACTATAAACAACTTCATCTTTACCTTTACGATTATCAGCACCAACGTTATATTGATAACTTAAATCTAATGACTCAGCTTTATCGTTAACACTTAATACTCTATTACCTTTTTTAATACTTAAAGAATAATTAGTATTAAGTTTAAAATCACTTATAATAGCTCTTCTATTTTCTTCTGTATAATTATCTCTTACATATTTGTATCTAAAAGGAATAAATTTTTCTACCTTTTTATCTGTATTATATGTAACATTATATTTTTCATGAATATTATATATATTAGCTTCATTAACATTTATATTAATACTATAATCACTGAAATAATAATCAGCTTTCTTTAATGCTTTATATCTTAAGATATCTGTTAAAATATCTACTTTCAAATCATAATAGAAAATATCATTAAAATCCAGATTATCATCTTTGTTATAAATAACTTCATCAAATAAAGTTTCTTCATTAACTAATTGGTAATCGTAATCTAGTACTTTAATTACTTCCTTATTTTCATTATAAAAAGTAATTGTGATCTTAGTATCTACAGTAATTGGATACTTATTACTTAAAACACCTCTAACATTAAATGCTTCTTGTTTCTTAGCACCATATCTTGTATATCTAGTGAAATAAAAATTCTTAACATATACTTCATCGATATTCATCATTTCAATACGATTATTTTTTATAGTAGTAAGTTCAGATGTAGCTTCTAGAGCATACACTGATATAGGTAAAACTAGTAATATTAATAAATATAATATTTTCTTCATACTAATCCTCCTATTCTTCATAATTATTATAACATAAGATAATTTAAAAAAGTAGTCGATAACGACTACTTCTCTTCTTTTTCTTTTCTAGATAATATTAAATAATAAACACCAATAATCAGGATAATAAAGATATAAACTAATTCATTTATTTTAAATGGATTATGTTTAACTTCACTAAGCATTTTACCATCTTTATTATGTCCGTAATAAACTGTTACTTCATCTTTAACATTTAGTTTATTAGTAGTTTCATAATAATATGTTTCTTTATCAACATCATATTCTATTAAATAACCACTATCTTTAATCTTGTTAATAACCATACCATTACTAACATTATTATTGTTATGAATAAAGAAATAGTAATTACATAAGTTATATATTTGATAACTTAATAAACCTAAAGATGAACATATAACAATAACACTAACTATTATATTAATCATTTTATTATTATTCTTTTTATAAATAATATAAAGAATAGAAATAATAAACATAATAATAGATATATAAATTAAATTAGCTGGATGAGTAAACATATAAACATCTAACTTATTATTAACATAAATACATTCACTATCTTTATTACAATAAAGAGTTACTATTTCATCTTCGTCTAAGGATAATTCTTTAACTTCTTCTTTATAGAAGTTCTTAATTTCTTTTACTTCATATATATTCTTTTTTAATTCATAAGTTAGTTTATCTTCATCATACTTAGCATATACTTTATTTAGGTTTTCTTTTTCATGTTCCCATGTTAAATAAGTACTACTAGTAAATATAAATAGTACAATACCCATTATCAAAAAGATAATACTTAATAAATCTTTTAAACTCTTTTTCTCTTTCTTTTCTTCCATATCCTATCACTACTTTATTATAACATAAAAAGAAGGATTAAATCCTTCTTATATTTTTTCAAATTGTGAATTATATAAATCAGCATAGAAACCATTTTGTTTAATTAATTCATCATGAGTACCTTGTTCAATAATATTACCATCATTCATTACTAAGATTAAGTCAGCATTTTTAATAGTTGATAGTCTATGAGCAATAATAAATGATGTTCTACCTTCCATTAACTTATCCATTGATTTTTGAACTAATTCTTCTGTTCTTGTATCAACTGATGAAGTAGCTTCATCTAAGATAAGTAATGGTGAATCTTTAATCATACCTCTAGCAATAGTTAATAATTGTTTTTCACCAGCACTGATAGAATCATTATCAGTTATTTCATAATCAAGTCCACCAGGTAAACTCTTAACAAAGTGATCAACACCAACTACTCTTAAAGCATTCCATATTTCTTCATCAGAAACTTTCTTTTGATTATATTTAATATTATCTCTAATAGTACCATTAAATAACCATGTATCTTGTAAAACCATAATAAATGAATCATGAATATTATCTCTACTTAATTCATTGGTATCAATTCCATCAATCTTAATAGAACCAGAATTAATATTATAGAACTTCATTAATAGATTTACTAAAGTAGTTTTACCAGCACCAGTTGGTCCAACGATAGCAATCTTTTCACCACTCTTAACTTTACAAGAGAAGTCTTTAATAATTACTTTATCTTCTGTATAACCGAACTTAACGTGTTCAAATTCAACTTCACCTTTTATCTTCTTAAGTTCATGTTTAACTTCTTCTTCAGGCATTTCTTCTTCATCCATAAATTCATATACTCTTTCACCAGCTGCAGCAGCAGTTTGAAGTTGAGTGAAGCTTTGTGCTAATTGAGAAAGTGGATTAGTAAATAATCTTACATAGATAATAAATGCTACTACATCACCAAAATTAATTGTTTTATGAAGTACTAATACAGCACCAACAACACAAACAACAACATAACTGAAGTTACCAATGAAGCCCATGATTGGAGGCATTAAACCACCAAGGAATTGTGATTTAAAGTTAGCTTTATAAACGTTATTATTATAACGATCAAATTTTTCGCTTGCATCACTTTCACCATTGTAAGCTTTTACAACATTTAAACTACGATATACTTCTTCAATATGACCATTTAATTTTCCAAGTTCTTTTTGTCTCATTTGGAAGTACTTTTGACTTCTAGACATAATAAGACCCATGAAAACAAATCCTATTATTGAAGAAAGGATTGCTGATACAGCCATGATCCAGTTAGTAACAAACATCATAATAATAGATCCTGCTACTAATGTTATTTGATTCATTAATGTACTTAATGAACTATCTAGTGCCATTTCAATTGTATCAATATCATTTGTCATTCTAGATAATGTATCACCAACAGTATGATTATCGAAATACTTAAGTGGTAAACGATTAATCTTTAGAGCAAGACTCTTTCTAAATTCTCTTGCAAATCTATTTGATACACCTTCCATAATAAATGCTTGAATATAGTTGAATATAGCACTAATTAAATAAATAGTTCCTAATAAATAGATAATACTCTTAATACCATCTAAATCCATTTTAGGTTTAATTAAATCTTTAATATTTTCTGGCATTTTATCTAATGCTTCATAAATATCAGTATTTTTAGAATCCTTAGTTAAAGAACCTAAAGCAGATAAGAAATCAATCTTATCTTGACTTGAAATCCTAACACCATCAATTGTACTTTCTTTGAAGATGATTTCCTTAATAGATTCTGGTAAAGAAGCAGTAATATGAACTAATGATTCTTGACTAGCTTCTTCAACATTTAATTTTTTACTTAAATTAATATATTTAACTTTATCTTCTGTACTAACATCTACACCTAATATAACTGAATCAGGTAAGACATATTTTAATGTACTAGCTGGTAACTCTAATAACTTATTAAGTATATTAGTTTCATTTATTTCTGAGATAGTTTTAGTAAATGCTACTTTATCATCTTGCGAAATACTTGTATCAGCCATTATTTTAGATATAGTATTACTACTTATATCAACATTAAGCATTTCAGTTGCTAATGTTCTTAAATTATCCATATCAAGATCTTCTGATAGAGTTAGTGATACTTCTTCAAACTTATCACGATCTATTATTAAACCTTCTTGGATCTTTTCTGTTAAGTCACTAATCTTATTAGGACCATAAATTGAGAATACAGCAGCAATTGTTGCTAAAATAACTGAGATAATGATTTTAAATCTAAATCTACCCATATCTTTAAAAAGACGAGTAATAACTTTTTTAAAATCTTTTGGTTTTTCCATTACTCTGCCTGGTCCATGTTTAGGAGTATTATTAGTTTTTTCTTCGTTACTCATTTTCTAATTCCTCCTTTGATAATTGTGAATAAGCAATTTCACGGTAAACATCGCAGTTCTTCATAAGTTCTTTGTGTGTACCTATTCCTTTACATTCACCTTTATCTAAAACAATAATCTTATCAGCATCCATAATTGTACCTATTCTTTGAGCTACAATAAAGACAGTAGAATCTTTACAATTCTTCTTAAGATTTTGTCTTAGTTTAAAATCTGTTTTGTAATCTAATGCAGAGAATGAGTCATCAAATATAAATATTTCAGGATCCCTTGCAATAGCTCTAGCAATAGCAAGTCTTTGCTTTTGACCACCAGATACATTAGTACCTCCTGATGCAATATGAGCATCAGTTTGACCATCCATTGTATCAACGAACTCAGATGCGCAAGCCATATCAATTGCTTCATTAACTTTCTTATCAGTTACTTCATAATTCTTCTTATCACCATATTTGATGTTATAACTAACTGTTCCAGAAAGCATTACAGCTTTTTGTGGTACATAACCTATTTTGTCATGTAGAGCACTTAATTTATAATCTTTAACATTAACACCATCTATATAAATGTCACCATTAGTAACATCATAGAATCTTGGAATTAAATTAATTAATGTTGATTTACCTGAGCCAGTAGAACCAATGAAAGCTACTGTTTCACCTTTCTTACAACTAAAGTTAATATCTTTTAGAATATATTCATCAGCATCAGGATATTTAAATGATACATGATTAAATTCAACAACACCATCTTTAGGAGAATCAGTTACATCACCATCTTTAATAGTTGGTTCAGTATCTAATACTTCATTAATACGATGAGCACTTATTTGTGCTCTAGGAAGCATTATAAATATAACAGCTAACATTAAGAATGACATAATAACTTGTAGAGCATAACTAGTAAATACAACCATGTTACTGAATAGTTCTATCTTAACAACTAAGTCAGCAGCATTAATAAGTAATGCACCAATAAAGTAAATAGCTAGTGTTAACATATTCATTGTTAAGAACATTGAAGGAGTCATAACAGATAATGTTCTTTGCGTAAATAATTGAAGCCCAGTTAATTCATTATTAGTATCATTAAACTTATTCTCTTGGTAATTTTCAGCATTAAAAGCATGAATAACTCTAATACCAGAAATACCTTCTCTTGTTACATTATTAAGTTTATCGATAAGTTTTTGAACCTTTTGAAATCTTGGTAATACTATTATTACTAAGATAACCCCTAAAACAAGCATGAAAAGAACAGCTATAGCAGTAGCAATACTCCATTCAAAACCTTTATCTATTATCTTTGTAATAGCCCATATAGCCATAATTGGACTCTTAATCATTAATTGAAGACCCATAGCTATAAACATTTGAACATTAGTAATATCATTGGTAGTTCTAGTTATTAAACTTGAAGTACTAAAGTTTTTTATTTCACCCATATTAAATGAAACTACTTTATCATATAGTTTTTCTCTAACCTTCTTAGAGAATTTAGCTGTTACATTGGCAACTAAATAACCAACAAAAATACTAGAAAGTAAAGATCCAAAAGCACAAGCAAGCATAAAGCCGCCTTCTTTTAAAACATCTATTACTTTTGTACCATCAGTCATTATAAGTGTTGTTATCTTACTCATATAGTCTGGCATTTTAAGTTCTAACCAAACTTGAACGAATACTAGAATAAACACGAATAAAACAACTAGTAAGTCTTTTCTTTTTAAATTCTTTAATAGTTTTATCATAAAATCACCTATTTCATCGTCGCTAATTAATTATATAAGAATATTAAAATCTATTCAATAAAAAAAGTAAGAGTTCACAAAACTCTCACATTTCCTTAATAATATCGTATACTTCATTCCAATCTTTAGCTCTTCTTATACCTCTTACTGGTGAAGTAAATGAGTTAGCCATTTGAATAACTGGAATACCTTTTCTTTGTACTGCTTTGCAGTGTTTAGAAGAGTCATCAATAAATAAATCTATATTATTAGATATACAATCTATACTCTTATTCTTACTACCGATAACTAATTTATCGAATGGTACTTTATTAACTTTTAAATATTCAAAACTATATTCATAAGCTCTACCTAAATATTCATCATCTGATCTAGCAGTAATAAATATTAACTTATGACCATCACGCTTTAGTTTTTCTAGTACTTCAACAACATGAGGTCTTAATGGTACTAACTTAACCATTGCTGGAAATGTATCATGAACAAACTTATCATAATTTGGTAAAGTCTTTATTAGTTCTTGATAACTAGGTTTAGCTTTATATAAATCAACTAAGTTTTTATTATACATAACTGATACAAATGGTAACATATTCTCATATGTATAAGTTATTGTATCATCAATATCAATCCCTATGTTCATCCTTATTCTCCTTATTAACTTCTATTTGTTTCTTAAAATATATCCCCTTACCAAATAAGTTAATTGAGCAATATATAAGAATAACTAAATCACTAATAAACATAATTAGAAACATTCTATTAGTATAATTACCAAAACTAAATACTAGGATCATAATCATAAAGATAAGACTTCCAATAAACCATGCTATTAATCTTCCCTTTTTAGGACGATAATAAACTGTTTTGTAACTAGTTTCAGATGTACTATTAAATAAATTGTGAACTATATTCTTAAACTTACTCATAACTTCTTTACCTTTTTATTATAGTAACGAACTAGTATATTATTTAATACATTTTGAATAATGATTGCAATACCAAACAATACTGCTCCTATTAATTCATCAAATATTAAACATAATACCATCATTACTATCAAGATATAAGTCATCATAATAATTGTAATAACATCAGCTTTACCTTCTATTATTAAACTAAAATTATTCTCACCCATATCTTCTGTTTGATATAACTTTATAATACTAATCATAAAAATTGTGAATCCAACAGCAAAGATTACTAAACCTACTATTTTCATCATTCTAAAATCATTACTTGTTAGATTAGCATCAAACAATAAACCTTTCTTTGTAACACTTGCATATACTAGAATGAATAAACCTACTAAATATGATATTAAACCTATAACAAATAATAATTTATTAAGCAATTTACTATTCATATTTATTACTTCCTTCTAATATTCTTTATATTCAATTTCCTCTTGGAATTCATCATCAATACTTAACATTGATTCATGTAAGTATTCTGTTACTTCACTTAAATTAGTATCTTTCATTTCTGTTAAAACTAAAATAATACTTTTAGATTCAACAGTTACTTTTACTAACTTACCTTCACTATTAATTGTTTGTGTAACTTTCGTAATTGATTCTAAACTAATATCATTAAATACTTCATTACCTACTTCATAAACTAACTTACCACCAGATATATAATAATATCTTGGTATATATTTTTCTTTTTCCATACTAGATATATATATTTGTTTAATAGGTATATCTCCTGTTTCATCTAATTTACTTAGAGGTATTTCATCATCTGATAATACTTTTACTTTATTATAATCACCAGAGATACCTAAAGCTTGTACTTCATAATCTTCTCTAAAACGATCACCACTATTATTACTATTCTTAAATAATTCAATTAAACCAACAATACATAATACCAAACCCATTATTGGGAAGATAAAGATTAGTTTAGTTGTTTTACTTATCTCAATATCAGTAGCATCATTATCATGATAATATATATCAATTTTATCGCCTACATTAATATAATCTTTATAATAGAAATTGTATTCATAATTATTACTATTAACTGTATAAGATACAGTAACATCATTCTTACCAGTACCATCACTATCTTTTTTTACATCAATAACCGTACTACTAATTTTTACTAAATCTTTTTCGTCATTAACAATATAAATACATATTATTAATGATAGTAATAATAAGATACCAACAACTAAAAATAAGACACTACGTAAGCCAACATCCTTATTTGTCATATAAATACCTCTTTATTCTAGTTAATTATAGCATAAGAAAATAAAAAAAAGAATATCATTAGATATTCTTTTTATCAATACTAAGACCTAGTTCCTTTAATTGTTCTTCCGTAACAGGACTTGGACATTCACACATTAAATCTGTTGCTGCTGCTGTTTTAGGGAATGCAATAACATCTCTTATGTTTTCTGTTTCACATAGAATCATTGTCATTCTATCTAATCCTAAAGCAAATCCACCATGTGGAGGGCAACCATATTTTAATGCATCTACGAAGAAACCAAATTTATTTCTAATATCTTCTTCCGTTAATTCAAGAGCTTTAAACATTGTTTCTTGTACTTTTTCATCATGGATACGAATAGATCCTCCACCTGCTTCATAACCGTTAATTACGATATCGTAAGCTTTTGAATAACAATGTTCTTTATCAGTAAGAAGTTTTTCAACATCTTCATCCTTAGGCATTGTAAATGGATGGTGGCATGCAACAAATCTACTTTCTTCTTCAGACCATTCAAATGATGGGAAGTCAGTAACCCATAATAATTTATAATCACCCTT
>CADBLZ010000091.1 GCA_902795675.1 uncultured Erysipelotrichaceae bacterium | reverse complement strand
TATGACATACTTCTAATACTTTAAAGATATCATTCTTCTTATTAGCTGTAATTTGATTACTATATAGTATAGCAATTAAAGCTTTAGCTATTAAGTGGTTTTTATATCTTTCAACTTGTTCATCATCTTTACTAAATATCTTAGTTAATTTTAATGCTCTTTCAAGAATAGGTATTTGACTATGCTTATCTACTTGAAGCATAACTACTAAATCATCAAGTGATAATAAATGGAATGGAATATGTAATTCATAATCTGTTTCCTCTTGAACATTAGTAGTAACAAATTTATAGTGATATGCATCGTTTAACTTATCTAGATCTTTAAACGCTGTTTTATATTCACCATAAGCATCAAAGATAAAAATATTGGCATTTTTACTTATTAATTGAGGATTACTAAATATGTTTTGAACAATACGAGCAACACCACATGATTTACCTGAACCAGTATTACCAAATACTGCCATATGGTTAGCAAATAAACTATTAATATCTACACATACTTCATAACCTTTATAGATAGAAGATTCACCTAATTTAAATGTAGTACCATCATAAACACCAACAATTGCTTTTAATTCTTGGTCATTAATCATTCTAACCTTAGAACTCATAACTGGTTTTCTAATAACACCACTTACATATTTACCATTAATAAATTCACCTAAGAATCTAATATCTACTAAACCTTCATTAATTTGTTCTACTTCACCTAAAATATATTGATCAGGCGCTTCGAAAACAACATTAATATTCATTACGTCGCCCATTTCTTCAGCTGAAGCAAGAGCTTCTACCTTAGCAATGTTCTCTGTAATATATTTAATCTTACCAAATTTTTGAATACCATTATCAAGTTCAGCTACAGGAGGATGAATCATTGTATCCTCTTTTACTTCAGGAGCAGGTGCTACTGGAGTAACTTCTGCTTGAACTGGTTCAGTTAAAGTATCACTTTGAGATGTTTGTGGAGCAACCTCAGGTTGTGGAGCAGGAACTGCTTCAACAGGTGCAGCAGGCTCAGGTTGAACAACCGGTTGAACTGGAGCTGCTGGTGCAGGTGCTGGAGTTACATTCTCTACAGGTACTTCTGGTACAACTTGTGGTTGTGTAATAGATACAGCTGTATTAGCTGGTCTATCAATAGCTCCAACTGGTGCCATAGCAGTTTCTATATTAGGTTGTACAGGGACAGCATTATTAGCTCCTGTTTGCGTTTCTAATGTTTCTGGTTGAATTCCTTGTACATTATTTAATTGATCATTTATCATACAAACACCTCTATTATTCTTCAATTATAATAATAACATAAAATCATAATAAAAAGAAGAATTATTTATCTAATTCTTCTTTTAATATTTGTTGAGTTAACACTGGATTAGCTTTACCATGAGTTTCTTTCATAACTTGACCAACGAAGAAATTAAATACATTCGTATGACCATTATGATATTCTTCAATTTGAGATTTATTATTATCTAAAATAGTTTTAATTAAATCTCTAATTTGACCTTCATCACTAATTTGTGCATTATCTTTACTAATGAAGTTTTTTGGTTCTTTCTTCTCTGCTAAAGACTTAGCAAATACTTCTTTAGCTTGTTTAGAAGATAAAATACCATCTTTAATACCATCAGTAATTTGTTTTAACATTTCTGGTGTAATATAGAATTCATTAATAGAAATTTCTTCTTTATTAAGTTCACCAACAATATTAACTGTAACCCAGTTAGCAGCTACTTTAGGATCCATTCCTAATTCAACACATTTTTCAAAATAATCAGAAATAGCTTTTTCTTTAACTAATACTCTTGAATCATATGCAGATAAACCTAATTTATTAATATATTTATCTTTTCTTTCATATGGTAATTCAGGAATAGATTTTTTAATTTCATCTAACCATTCTTCAGTAATTTTATACTTAGGAATATTTGGTTCAATAAAATATTTATAATCAACTGCATCAGCTTTTTCACGCATTGGTTTAGTACATTGATTTTCTTCATCCCAACGACGAGTTTCTTGAACTACTTCAGTATCATATCTTCCTTCATCTTTTAAATCAGATTGTCTTTCAATTTCATAATTGATAGCATCTCTAATACCAGAGAAAGAGTTAACGTTCTTCATTTCTACTTTAGTACCTAATTTATTAGGATCTTCTGAAATAGAAACGTTAACGTCACATCTTATTTGACCTTTCTTAGAATCGGCTTCAGATATTCCACAATATTGATAGATTGATCTAACATATTCTAGGAATAAAATAGCGTCATCAGCAGAATGTAAACAAGGAGTAGTAACAAGTTCAAATAATGGATTGCCTGCTCTATTGTAATCAATATTAGATGTTGAATAGAAGTGGTCAAGTGAAGCAGCATCTTCTTCTAAATGGAAGTTATCAATATCTACTCTAAATGTTGTTCCATCTTCTCTTTCAATATCCATATAACCACCATTACCTACAGTTTCTTCTGGTGGGTTTTGTGTAATTTGGTAACCTTTTGGAAGATCTGGATAATAGTAATTCTTTCTTTCAAAATACATATATTCAGGAACTCTAGAATGCATAATTAAAGCCATCATAATAGACATTCTAACAGCTTCTTTATTAACTAATGGAAGAATACCAGGGAAGCCCATATCGATAGCTCTAACATTAGCATTTGGAGTCTCAGTATATTCATTTCTTGAAGGTGAAAAAACTTTTGAATTAGTTTCAGAACCTTCACAGTGCATTTCAAGACCTATTGTTGCATAATATTTGCCCATCTTATTCAACCTCCTTAGCTATTTGACCTTTATAGTCCATTGTACCTTCAAGTGCATATGCTAAGTTTAAAACATTTTCATCATCATAGCAGTTACCTGTAATATTAATACCTACTGGTAAACCATCAACGAATCCATCTGGAATAGTAATTGATGGGAATCCACCAAAGTTACCAATTTGTAAATGTTCTTCTAAATAAGTAGCACTTTCATTTAATTGGTTTTTAGAATCTTCTAAGAATTTAGCTGGACCAGAACCTACTGGTAAAATAACAGCATCATAATCTTTAAAGATTTCTTTCCATCTATCAACTAATAATCTTCTAACTCTTTGAGCATTCTTAAAGTATCTTTCTTGATTTTCTTTTTGAAGTACATAAGAACCTATAACAAAACGTCTTTTAATTAATGGAGAGAATCCTTTAGTTCTATGATCCTTCATCATATCAAT
>CADBLZ010000090.1 GCA_902795675.1 uncultured Erysipelotrichaceae bacterium | reverse complement strand
TCTTTAGCTACACTACCTTCAGTATTCTTCTTAATAAATGAATAGAATTCTAATTCTTCATATATCTTATTTAAACTAACTAAATCAGGTCCAGTATAAGTAATATCATCTAGCTTAACATCTAATGGAACATCTCTAACAATAGTTGCAAGTCTTTTACTTAAATAAGCATCTTCTTTAGAAGCAACTAACTTATCATGTGTAGCTCCTTTTATTTCATCAATATGATTATAAATATCATCTAAATCCTCATACTTAGAAAGTAAGTTAATAGCACCCTTATCACCTATTCCTTTAACTCCCGGAATATTATCAGATGTATCACCAGCAATTGCTTTATAATCAATAATATGAATTGGTGTAAATCCCCAATCATCTTTAAAATTATTCTTATTATATTTAATATAATCTTTTGATTTTAATAATTTAACTTCGGTTTCATCACTAATAAGTTGTAATAAATCCTTATCACTAGATACTATTAATGCTTTATAATTTGGATCATCATCACACATCTTTGCAAATGTACCAATAATATCATCTGCTTCATATGGTTCTAATTCAAAATACTTAATACCCATACATTTTAATATATCTTTAATAACAGGAAATTGTTGTTTAAGTTCCGTAGGTGTTTCTTGTCTACCAGCTTTATATGATTCGATTTCCTTTTTTCTAAAATTAGTACCAATATCAAAAGCTACTGCCATATATTCAGGCTTTTCTTCCTTAATAATCTTGTCAATCATAGATACAAAACCATACAAAGCATTAGTCGGCATTCCCTTACTATTTCTTAAAATAGCTCCACTATATGCTGTTGCATAATAAGATCTAAACATAAAATTATTACCGTCTATTAAAACAACCTTCTTTTGCATACCAAATTCTCCCATCATTACTAATCTCATAAACTATCTTACCATATTTAATACTAAAATTATATAGATTATTTTTTCATATTATGCTATTATTTATAATAGAAAAGAGGTTAAGAAAGATGAAGAAGTTTGAACCTAAAAAACTAATTCTTCTAGTTATTATCGTTTTAGTAATAGGTGCTCTAGTATTTTTCGTAGTAACTAGAAACAATAAACCAATGAAAGGAAAAAAAGTAACAGGTGATGCTGCTGATAAAGTATCTGCTTATGTTGGCAAGTATGTATTAAGTCTAACTGAAGGCACAGATTCACTATATAACGGTATTGAAGCATTATATAATAGCGACGATGATGAAGTATCAATTGATGATATTGAAACTATTAAATTAGTTGTTAAAGCTGGTGGTGAAACTGAATCACAAGATGACAGATACACATTAGAAAGTAATAACTACAATTTATCAGATTACATCATTGCTTATGATGCTGACAGCGTAGAAAAGAATCTTAAAGAAATCTATGGTCGTGAAATTGATATCGAAACAAGTAATGAACTTAAAGGTTATAGATATGCTTACGACTATATAAAAGAAACTAATACTGTTCTATTAAAAGAAACTGATGCTAAACTTAATGGTGAATTCAATATGTCATTCAAGATTAGTGATATCACAGAAGATAAAGAAAACACTTATGTTAAAGTATATGTTGCTTATGTAGCTAAAGCTGATAACAAAATTCAATACTTCAGTGATATGAATACTAAGAACAAAGTATACGACACTACTTCAAATAATATTGAAGCAATCAAAGATGACTATTTAGAAAAATTTGATTCATACATTATTACATTAAAGAATACAGATGATGGTTTCAACTTTACAAAAATAGCAAAAGAAAAATAGAGGTTCTCCTCTATTTTTTTTATGACTAAAAAAAGATATAGAAAACTATATCTTTTTAAAATAAACTTAATTGATTACTTTCAGGTAAACTATCTAAACAACCTAGATCTTTTAATTTTTGAATAGCGGATTTATTAACTTTACCACGTTTTTCTAAGTCTTCAATTGATATAAATTCACCATCTTTACGAGCTTTAACAATTTGTTTAGCAACGTTATCACCTAGACCATCTAGAGCTCTAAATGGAATGATTAAACCTTTACCATCTTCTGTAATAACAAAGTTCTTACCATCTGATTTTTCAACATCTACATTTTTGAAATAGAAACCTCTTAAACACATTTCTAAACATAAATATAATGTTTCTCTCGTAGCATCATC
>CADBLZ010000089.1 GCA_902795675.1 uncultured Erysipelotrichaceae bacterium | reverse complement strand
TTCATATGTTTTAGAATCCTCATATTTAGAACTAAAATTATAAGATTCTAATTCAGGAGCGTTTATTCCAGCAACATCCTCCATTTTTTTAACGTAATCTTCGGATTGAATATGTGTATCGCGAAGTAAAGTTGCCTCTTCTGTAATAGCTGTTTCTTCTACATAAAAATCTTTTGCCAAAAACACTCACCCCTAACACTTTACGTAATTTGATTCTTGGAAAAGTCTCCACTCTTCCTTACATTCATCTCTAAGTTCTTCTGTACTTGAAACGACAGATTTTAAATCAGTTATAGCATCATTTAAAATATCTGAATGCTTTTTATAAGATTCCTTAACTTCTCTAATTTTACCATGATCAAAACCTACATCACCGTTCGGATCTAACCCATTAGTGATGATAGATTTTTCAGATATATTAGCAGCATTTTCTAAATTATTTATAATTTCGTTACAAACATCAAGAGCAGCTTGAAGTCGGTCAACATAGCCATTATAGCGAGCAATCTTGTCGTTATAAGCACTAATTTTTTCTTGATATTCATTGTCTTTTATAGCTAGTTCTTCAGCAGTCATTTTAACACCCCACTAACAAGTTACATTAAAAAGCATTCCAATAACGATCTACGTAAGCAGCTCTTTCTTCAGCTCTTTGATATCTATTAGCTGGTACTTCAAAATAAATACACCATACTTTAGCAGCTTCTTTAGCTCCTTCAATTGTATCAGGAGCACTTACTAAAGCACTATATACTCCTCCGTAACCAGTTTTTAATTCATAATCTAAATAAGCACATTGGCCTTGAACAGAGTTTACGTCATAACCATTTTGGGCACAGAAATCAAATAATCTTTGCTTTCTACCAGCATGCCATTGACATAAACCATAACTAGTTCCTCCATCACCAACAGCAGTAGTTCTAAAACCACTTTCAGCTTGCATATTGGCTAAAATAGCACAAATAGCAGCTTTACTATAACCCATAGAAGCTAATACAGCATAAACAGATGCTGCTCCACCATTTGGATCAACAGCAGGAAGATTTCCTGGATCTACTGGATTTGGATTTACAGGCATTGGTTGAATAGCAGCAGAAGCTTCAGATGGTGTAGGTGCTACTGGTGCAGCAACAGCTACAGGAGTAACGGCAATCACACCACTACCATCACCACTATAAGTAGGAATACCATTAGCATATACGCCTCCATTAGGATCAGCTATAGGAACTCCTTCTCCACTCATGCTTAAAGTAGCTAACTCAGCTTCTTTTTGAGCAGCCATAGCAGCTATTTGTTCATTAACACTAGCTTCTAATGCATTCAATTTATTTTGTAATTCTAAATTATCTTCAGAAATTTGATTTACCTTATTTCTTTGTTCAGGTAAATTAAAAGCAGCAATCTCTTCTAAATTCATTCCGTTGATTTCATCTAAAGACTTCATAGATTCAGATGCAAATATAGAAATTGATTCAAGGTTAGTTCTAGCTAGAGTAATATCTTCAGGATTTATTTTTAATTCTGACATAATAATCACCCCTCATTAGATTCTTGTGCTAATTGTTGTTGATACAACAATGCATTATATTCCGCTTGCCAAGTTGCTATATTATTGTTATATTCTACTACTTTATCAGCTAAAGTAGATCTAGCATCTTGAACAGTTGAAATAATTCCATCTAATCTTTCTTGAAAATCTTTTAACATACCTTGATCAAAACCAATATCGCCGCTTGGTTCATCACCATTAACGACGATAGCAGTTTCGGATAATTCTTGAGATTGTTTTGAAAATGTTTTCATATATTCTAAACATTTTAAACAATAATCACATTGTGCAATTGCATTATTAAGAGAAGTAACACGTGACGTAAAAGCATCAATTTGTGATTTTAATTCTGATAAACTCATAATAATTACTCCTCCTATTCTTTATTATTGTTCGTATCTATTAGTATTCTTATCAATTTCAGCAATTACTTCATTAATAGTAGCTTCATATCCTTTGATAGTAGCTTCAGTTTCTTCGAAGTAATCTTGGAAATTCTTATGGTTAGTACCTTCTGACCAGTTAGTTAAAATAGCATCTTTATTCTTAGTGAATGAAGATAAGAAACCTTCGAATCCAGTTAAAGCGCTTTGTAATTGAGTTCTAGCATCAGCACCTAAACCAGTATCCATAAATGTTTCATCAGCAGTTTTAATTTCTTCATTTAATGCAGCAATTTCAGTTGTATCATCAATTGGTGCAGGAACTTCAGCAGCTCCACCATTATCTTTTTGTAATTGTCTATAAGCAATACCTACATTATTGTAAGAGAATTTAGCTAATTGAACCATAACACTTCTAAAGTCAACCATTGCATTATGTACTTCAGCTACTTTAGGAATATTAACGTCAGCATCTGATCCTCTCCAACCACTAACTAAATCATTATAAGCTTTACCTAATAATTCAATTACTGAAGAAGCAGAGTTTGATGAACCATTACAAATATTCTTTAATAAGTCATCAGCATCAGCTAATAATTGATCAATATTAGTTACCTTATGATCAATACCTTGGTAATTAGCAACAGCTCTACTAACGTGTTCTTTTGCTTCATTTAATTTTTCTTCGAAACCTTTAATATTAGATTCAAAATCTTGGAATTCACTCATGAATTCTTCTCTTTTTGGTCCTGATTTCCAGTTAGTTGTAATAACACTGAAATCGTTTTTGAATGCTGAAATTAATTCTTCTAATCCCTTAACAGCTTCATCTAAATCTGCAACAGCATTATTAGCTTCGTCATCTTTAATTTCAACTACATCTCTTTGATCTGGTTGATAACTAATTGCAGCTACTTGTTCTGGTGTAGCAAATTTAGCAGGAACTTCTACAGAAGCACCATTTTGAGATTGAATTTCTCTATATTTAACAGCTATATCATTAAATACATAAGTACCTAAATCAGCTAAATTATAATGATATTTAGCCATAGCATTGTATACTTCTACGATGTTATTAATTTGAGCTCCAGCATCTTTACCTTTCCAATTCTCGTTTACACCTAAAATTGTGTAAGCTTGATTTAATTTGTCTAGTACATTTTTAGCAGTTACTTTTGCATCAACATTAACAACATTTGTTGATGAACTAATTAATTCTTCTAAACTTGATATTTCATGTACCATATTTATCACCTATCCTTATATAAAATATATCATACTTTGTCCAATTAAGTAAAAAAACTTTACAGCTCGTGTAAAGTTTACTTTATCTCTCCAAATAAGTCATATTCTGTACTACTAGTTATTAATACTTGATAGTAATCATTAATACTTATTCCCTCTTTAAATTTTATATATATTAAACCATCCTCTGATGGAACATCCATATAACTTCTACCTAGGAAATATTTACCATCTGGTGTAATATCTTCTATTAAAACTTCATATGTGTTACCTACTTTATCTGCAAGTAGTTCCTTAGATATCTTTTGTTGAAGAACCATTATCTTCTTTCTTCTTTCTTCTTTAATATCTTCTTCTACTTGATCATTAAACTTGGATGCAGGAGTTCCATCTTCCTTACTATAAGAGAAAGCACCTAGATGATTGAATCTATATTTATCAATGAACTCATATAATTCATTAAATTGTTCCTCTGTTTCACCAGGGAAACCAACAATTAAGGTTGTTCTTAGTATAACGTTAGGTATTTCTTTTCTTAACTTTTCAATTAACTTAGTAATAGATTCTTTATTAGTTTTTCTATTCATTCTTCTTAATACTTCATCAGAAATATGTTGAATAGGTAAATCAAAATAGCTACATATCTTATCATTATTCTTAACTACATCTATTAGTTCATCACTAATACCTTCTGGATAACTATATAAGAATCTAATCCATTTAATACCATCTATTTTGCATAAATCATTTAATAATTCTGGTAATCTATCTTTTCCATATAAATCAACACCATATTTAGTTGTATCTTGAGCAATAACTACCACTTCAGTAATACCTTTTTCTACTAACATATGAGCTTCATCTATAATGTCATCATATTCTCTAGATACATATTTACCTTGAATATATGGAATGGCACAATAAGTACAATAATTAGAACATCCTTCAGCTATCTTAAGATAAGCTGTATTACTGCCAGTAGTTAATTCTCTATAATGGTAATCTAACTTATCATTTTCTTCCTTATTAATTAAACTACTAATAGCTTTCCATAGGTGATCGTAATTTTTAATTGATACAAATAAATCTACTTCTGGTATTTCTTTTCTTAGTTCATCTTCATATCTTTCTACTAAACATCCTGTTACAATTAAATACTTACAATTTTTCTTTTTATATTCAATCATATCTAGAATAGTGTTGATACCTTCTTCTTTAGCAACATCAATAAATCCACAAGTGTTTATTAATAATATTTCAGCTTCTTCTGGATTACTAACTATTTCGTAATTATGCTTTTTAAATAAACCTATCATTTCTTCTGTTACAACTAAATTCTTAGAGCAACCTAATGATACAAATCCAACTTTCATATAATCTCCCCAATTTCTAGAGTATTATATCACAAATAAAAACTGATTCAAATGAATCAGTTTTCAGTAGTAACTAACTTTAAGTCAGTAGTATATTCTTTATTATTTCTTAAGTACTTAATCTTTACTTCAGTACCTATTTCATATTTATATAACTTATAACGGAATGTTGCAGTATCTTTAATTTCTTCATCATTTAAGCCGATAACAATATCACCAGATTTAAGTCCAGCTTTATCAGCTGAAGAACCTTCTTCAACGTTTACAAGAAGAACACCTTTTTGATCTGTACCATAACCGAATCTATAAGCATAATAAGAATTATTAGCATCAGCCATACTTACACCAAGATATGGTCTTTGAACACCCTTACCACTTATTATTTGGTCAGCATATCCCAAAGCATCTTCAATTGGAATAGCAAATCCCATTCCTTCAATAGATGAAGATGAAAGTTTCATATTAGTAATACCAATAACTTCACCATTACTATTACATAATGGTCCACCAGAGTTACCACTATTAATAGCAGCATCTGTTTGAAGTACTTTCATTATCCAATCGTTATTAACACTACCAGAAACAGATACAGATACTTCTCTATCTTTACCAGATAATATACCTCTAGTTAC
>CADBLZ010000088.1 GCA_902795675.1 uncultured Erysipelotrichaceae bacterium | reverse complement strand
ATAATTCTTTTTGCTTGGTCAGCAGTTACTCTCTTAAGATTAACAACTACACTATTTCTATTTTTTAAATGATCAGCAATTTGTGTACTTTCTGAGTAAGCACGAGGTTCAACAAGGATTACTTTGTTATTAGTATCAGCAGATGCTTGAACTTTGTAATAACTGTTTTCACCAGTTTCTTCTAAATTTTCTTCATCTACTTCGTCTTTATTAGTGAAGAAATCAGCAAATTTTCCCATGTAACATCCTCCTATGTTATTAATTAATATACTAATATTATAAGTTATTTAGAGGTCTTTTTCAATATAAAAACATCAAAAAAAAGAATAACTAAAGAGCTATTCTTTCTTTGATATAATCTTTTAATTCAGATATTTTTACTTCTGTTTGTTGCATTGTGTCTCTGTCTCTTACAGTAACAATATCATTATCTAATGTATTTTGATCAATAGTTACACAGAAAGGTGTACCGATTGCATCTTGTCTTCTATATCTTTTACCAATAGAACCAGACTCATCAAATGATACCATAAATTCATCACATAATTTAGCATATAATTCCATAGCTTTATCATGATGATCTTTTTTAACTAATGGTAAGATAGTACATTTAATTGGAGCAAGAGCTGGATTAATTTGTAATACTTCTCTTTCTGTACCATTCTCTAGTACTTCTTTTTTGTATGAGTCACAAAGGAATGCAAGTACTAAACGATCTAAACCAACAGATGGTTCGATTACGTATGGAGTATATTTTTCGTTTGTTTCAGGATCTAAGTATTTTAAATCTTGTTTTGAATGTTCCATATGTTGAGTTAAGTCGTAATCAGTACGGTCAGCTATACCCCATAATTCACCCCAACCCATTGGATATAAATATTCAATATCAGTTGTAGCTTTTGAGTAGAATGCTAATTCTTCTTTTTTATGATCACGATATCTTAGTTTTTCTTTATCTAATCCTAAACTCTTTAAGAAATCTAAACAATATGTTTTATAGTATCCAAACCAATCTAAGTCAGTACCTGGTTTACAGAAGAATTCAAGTTCCATTTGTTCAAATTCACGAGTTCTGAATGTGAAGTTACCTGGAGTAATTTCATTTCTAAATGATTTACCAGTTTGACCAATACCAAATGGGATTTTAGCTCTCATTGATCTTTGAACGTTTAAGAAGTTTGTAAAGATACCTTGGCAAGTTTCACCACGTAGGTAAACTGTTGATTTACGATCTTCAGTAACACCTAAAGTAGTTTCGAATAATAGATTAAACTTTCTAATTGGTGTAAAATCATTTGAACCACAATGAGGGCAAACAATATTATTTTCTTTCATGTAACTTTCTAGTTCTTCGTTTGACCAACCGTCACCAGTTTCAGCACCATTTGTGAAGTCTTCAATTAATTTATCCGCTCTAAATCTTGTTTTACATTTTTTACAATCAATTAGTGGATCATTAAAGTTTGTTACGTGTCCACTTGCAACCCATACTTCTGGGTTCATGATGATTGCAGAATCAAGACCATAGTTGTTAGGTATTTCTTGAATAAACTTTTTCCACCATGCTTTTCTTACATTTTCTTTTAGTTCTTTTCCTAAAGGACCGTAATCCCATGAATTTGATAATCCACCATAGATTTCACTTCCTTGGAATATAAATCCGTATTGTTTGCAATAATTAACAATATCTTCCATTTTAAATTCAGCCATATTTCATTCTCCTTTTTAATTAAAAAAATCTTCTAAAAATTTGTAGGAGTGATAATATTACCACGGTTCCATCCTACTTATTTCTAGAAGAAATCTCTCAATATTCTAATAGCTCCTGGTTGCCAAGCCAATCATCGCTTTTCTATGGATAATTATATATAATTAAACTATTTAAGTCAAGATTTTAATTTTTTAAGATTATTTAACATATTCTTTAAGTAATCTTTTGATTTAAGATAAAGACCAGCATATCTTTCATAATATTTATCAATGAAGTAATTAATTTCTTCAGCGACACTTTTAGTAATTGTTATATTAGATATTGATTCTATTTTTATATTTGAGTAAGCATATATTAGTTTAACTGCTTTTTGACTCATGATTTTCTCATTTTGATAGCACTTTTTACAAATAAATCCACCAGCATCTGGATCTAATGTAACGATATCGGTTTTAGATCCACATTTAATACATTCATCTAGATTTAAACCAATACCTAAGTATTCTAAATATCTTAATTCTAAAATATTAGTCAAGATTAATGGATCTAGTTTTTCGTTTAGTTTTAAAACGATATTTTTATATATGTTATATATTTCGGGATCATCATTTTGTTTTATTACTTGATATGTTAAATCAGTTATATAAGACATATAACT
>CADBLZ010000087.1 GCA_902795675.1 uncultured Erysipelotrichaceae bacterium | reverse complement strand
TGCTATGATCGCTCCTCGTAAAGCAAGAATGACTCTTGACTTAGTAAGAGGTAAAGACATAGATACTGCTCGTGGTATTTTAGAAAACACTAATACTAAAGCTGCAAGATTAATTCTTAAAGTTTTAAATAGTGCAGTTGCAAATGCTACAAATAATTTTGGTGCAAAAGAATCTGAACTTGTTATCTCTGAATGCTTCATTAATCCAGGAACTGTATTAAAGAGAATCAAATTTGGTTCAAGAACTAAAGTTGATAGAAGAGATAAAAGAACAAGTCATATAACTGTTAAAGTATCTGACAAAAAGGAGGCAAAATAATATGGGACAAAAAGTTAATCCAATAGGTCTAAGAGTTGGTATCAACAAAGACTGGGACGCAAATTGGTTTGCTGAAAAAAAGGATGTTGCTAGATTCATTAATAATGATAACAAAATCCGTAAATTCCTAGATTCTCAAAGAAGAGAAGCTGCTATTTCAAGAGTCCTAATTGAAAGAACTCCAAAAAGAACTGAAGTAAAAATCTACACTGCTAAACCTGGTATTATTATCGGACATGGTGGAGAAGATATTACTAAGTTAAGAAATAAATTATCTAAATTAACTGATGAAGACGTATATGTATCTATCATCGAAGTTAAAAATCCTGATTTAAGTGCTCAATTAGTAGCAGAACAAATCGCAGAACAAATCGAAGCTCGTGCTCCATTCAGAAGTGCACAAAAGAGAGCTATTAGAAATACAATGAAAGCTGGAGCTAAAGGTATCAAGACTGCTGTATCTGGACGTCTAGGTGGTGCTGAAATGGCTCGTACAGAAGGTTATGTTGAAGGAACTGTTCCTTTACATACAATTCGTGCTGACATTGATTTCGCAACAGCTGAAGCTGATACTACTTATGGTAAAATCGGCGTAAAAGTATGGATCTACAAAGGTGAAATACTTCCTGCAAAGAAAAATGCGAAAGGAGATGTTAAAGATGTTGATGCCAAAAAGAACTAAGTATCGTAAATATCACAAGCTACCATATACTGGTAAGGCAAAAGGTAATACTGAATTAAATTTTGGAACTTACGGTTTAGTAGCAGCTGAAGGTGCTTGGATTACATCTCAACAAATTGAAGCAGCTCGTATCGCAATGACACGTTACATGAAACGTGGTGGAAAAGTATGGATTAATATTTTCCCATCATTACCTTTAACAAAGAAAGCATTAGGCGTTCGTCAAGGTGCTGGTAAAGGTAGTACTGATTCATGGGTAGCTGTAGTTAAAAAAGGTAAAATCATGTTTGAAATTGGTCAAGTTGATGAAGCTATCGCTAGAGAAGCTCTAAGACTTGCTTCACACAAATTACCAGTTCCTACAAAGATTATTGTAAAAGAAAATAAGGGTGGTGAATCTAATGAAGGTTAATGAAGAACTTAAAAAGTTAAGAGCTTTATCAGATGAAGAACTAACTAAATCTATAAGTGAATCTAAAAAAGAACTATTTGATTTAAGATTAAAACAATCAACTGGTGCTTTAGATAAACCATCTAAGATTCACGAATTAAGAAAGAATATTGCTAGAATGAATACAATATTAAACGAAAGAAAAAATAATGGAGGCGAAAAATAATGGCAGAAGCTAAGAAAGAAACAACAAAGGCTGTTTTAATTGGTAAAGTTGTAAGTGCTAAAAACGATAAGACTATTACTGTTTTAGTTGAAACTTATAAAAAGCATCCACTATATGGAAAAAGAGTAAAATACTCTAAAAAATATACTGCACATGATGAAAAGAATGTTGCTAAAGAAGGAGATACAGTTAGAATAATCGGTTCTAGACCATTATCAAAAACTAAGAGATATGTTCTAGATAAAGTATTAATCGAAGCTGTAATCTTATAGGGAGGTATCATTTATGGTTATGCAAGAAACAAGACTTAAAGTCGCTGATAACTCTGGTGCTCGTGAACTTTTAGTAATAAAAGTATCTGGTGGTAGTGTTGTTAAATCAGGTAATATAGGTGATATCGTAGTTGGAACAGTTAAAAAAGCTATCCCAAATAGTAATGTTCCAGAAGGTAAAGTTGTTAAAGCTGTAATCGTTAGAACAGTTAAAGGCGTTAGAAGAAAAGATGGATCTTACATCAAATTCGATGATAATGCATGTGTATTAATCAGAGAAGATAAGAGTCCAATCGGAACAAGAATTTTAGGACCAGTTGCACGTGAACTTCGTGATAAAGATTTCATGAAGATCGTATCACTTGCTCCTGAAGTATTATAGGAGGTTAACTTATGATGAAAATTAAAGTTGGCGATAATGTAAAAATTCTTGCTGGTAAAGATAGAGGCAAGGAAGGAAAAATTATCAAAATCGATAGAAAAAACAATAAAGTAGTTGTAGAAGGTATTAACATGGTTAAAAAACACATGAAACCTAATAGAATGAATAATGTTGGTTCTATCGTAGATATTGAAGCTCCTATTCATGTATCTAACGTTAAATTAGCTGAAGCTAAAAAAGCTGCTAAAGCTCCAAAAGCTGAAAAAGTAGTTAAAGAAGCTAAAGCTGAAACTAAGACAACAAAAAAAGCTACAACAACAAAAACAAAAACTGCTGAAAAAGCAAAGAAAGCTAGCAAGTAGGTGAACATATGAGTACATATAAAAAATTATATAATGAAAAAATCGTTAAAGATTTAATGGATGAATTTAAATATGATTCAGTTATGCAAGTACCAAGACTTGAGAAGATAGTTATCAATATGGGTGTTGGAGATGGCGCTCACGATGAAAAATTCATCGACGCTGCTGTTGAAGACTTAACTAATATTGCTGGTCAAAAACCAATTATTACTAAAGCTCGTAAGTCAATTGCTGGTTTCAAAATAAGAGAAGGACAAGCAATTGGTACAAAAGTTACTTTACGTGGTGAAGCTATGTATAACTTCATGGAAAAGCTTATTAAGATTTCACTTCCTCGTGTTAGAGATTTTAGAGGTGTATCTAGAACTGCTTTCGATGGTAAAGGAAACTATACATTAGGTATTAAAGAACAAATCATCTTCCCTGAAATTGAATACGATAAAGTATTAAAAGTAAGAGGTATGGATGTTTGTTTCGTAACAACTGCTAAGACAAATGAAGAAGCTATAGCATTATTAAGTGGCTTTGGAATGCCATTTAGAAAGTAATAGAGGAGGGAAATATTTATGGCAAAAACAAGTTTAAAAGTTAAACAATCAAGAGCTCCTAAATTCAAATCAAGAGCTTATACTCGTTGCGAAAGATGTGGACGTCCTCATGGTGTTCTTCGTAAATATGGTCTATGCCGTATTTGCTTCAGAGAATTAGCAAATGAAGGTAAAATCCCTGGCATGAAAAAGGCTAGTTGGTAGAAAGGAGGAATTATCATGGTAGAAGATAGAATAGCAGATATGCTTACAAGAATTCGTAATGCAAATCAATTAAAATATGAAACAGTTGAAGTTTTAGGATCAAAAATGACTAAAGGTATCGCTGATATCCTTAAAAAAGAAGGTTATATTGTAGATTACAAATATGACAAAAACCCTAAGGGTGATATGATGACTATTACTTTAAAATATGGTGATAAAAAAGAAAGAGTAATCACTGGCTTAAAGAGAATATCTAAATCAGGATTACGTATCTATGCAACAAAAGATGAAATTCCTCACGTACTAAACGGCTTAGGAATTGCAATCATTTCAACTTCAAAAGGATTAATGACTGATAAAGAAGCTCGTGAAGCTGGTCTAGGAGGAGAAGTACTTGCC
>CADBLZ010000086.1 GCA_902795675.1 uncultured Erysipelotrichaceae bacterium | reverse complement strand
GCCGAAGTAATTGTAATGTGTGCTAAGTTAGAAGAAGAACTAAGTGGCTATGAAGATGAAGAAAGAGAAGCTTTCATGAAAGACTTAGGTCTTAATGCTTCTGGTCTAGACCAATTAATTAAAGCAACATATAGTTTACTAGGTTTAAAAACATTCTTTACTTCAGGAGCAGATGAATGTCGTGCTTGGACATTTAGAGATGGAATGCTAGCACCTGAATGTGCAGGTATCATTCATACTGACTTCGAAAGAGGATTTATAAAAGCAGAAGTAATGTCATACGATGATTTAGAAACTCTAGGAACTGAAAAAGCAGTTCAAGAAGCAGGTAAACTTAGACTTGAAGGAAAAGATTACCAAATGCAAGACGGTGACATAGTTTACTTTAGATTTAATGTAAGTAAGTAGAAATACTTACTTTTTATTTACAAAAAAAATATAGTGTGCTAAAATACCTTTGAGTAAAAAAAGAAATTTACTCCTTGCTTTATACTAGATATAAAGCCAAAAGACCATAAGGAGGTGTAATAATGAATAAGTACGAAATGATGTTTATTGTTAAATCTACTTTAGAAGCAGACGCTATCAAAAAGACTGCTGATTCAGTAAAGAAAACAATCGAAAGCTTAAAAGGTAAAGTAGCTGAATTCAAAGAACTTGGCGAAAAGAAACTTGCTTATCCTATCAAACACGAACTTAACGGTTATTACTTTTTAGTTGAAATGGAACTTCCTAAAGAAGTTGAAGCTGAATTAAACCGTAAAGCTAGTATTGATGAAAACATACTAAGACATTTAATTGTTAGATTAGATGAGGAGTAAGATATATGAATAAGGCAATTTTAGTAGGAAGACTAACTAAAGATCCAGACGTAAGAACAATGCAAAATGGTACAGAAGTAGCATCATTTACTATTGCTATTGATCGTCCATTTACTAATCAATCAGGAGAAAGACAAGCTGATTTCATTAATTGTGTTGCCTTTAGACAAGCAAGTTTTGTACAAAAATATTTCCACAAAGGTTCTGTTATAGCCGTTGATGGACGTATTCAAACTCGTAGTTACAAAGCACAAGATGGAAGTAATAGATATGTTACTGAAATCGTTTGTGATTCAGTTAATTTTGTACCTGGTTCAAAAAATGATGGTTCTAGTCAAAGTTATAATCCTACAGAAGATAATGAAGACAAGAAAGATATCGAAACAACTGATTTAAGCAAAGATCCATATGAAGATTTTGGTTCTGAAGTAAACTTATCAGATGACGATCTACCTTTCTAATAAAAGGAGGAACTATAAATGGCAGAATTTTATCGTAAAAAGAAAAAAGTATGTCAAATGTGCGCTGGTAAAAGCGTAGATTACAAAGATGTTATGATCGTTTCTAAATATATTAATGAAAAAGGAAAGATAATGCCTCGTCGTATGACTGGTGCATGTGCAAAACATCAAAGACATATCGCTCAACAAATTAAATGGGCAAGATATATGGCTTTAATCCCATATGTTAGATAATAAATAGAAGACTTAATTACTAAGTCTTTTTTATTTTGCTATCTTTCTTTATATTTTAAGAGATATTTGTTATAATAGGTAAGACATAAAGGAGTGATATTATGAAAGTTATTCTACTTCAAGATGTTAAAAAGCAGGGGAAAAAAGATCAAATAATAAATGTATCTGATGGTTATGCAAATAATTTTTTAATAAAAAATGGTTTAGCAGTACCTGCTAATGAAAACGGTAAAAAGAATTTACAAAGAGAACTTGATATAAGAGCTCAAAAAGAAGAAGAACTAATTGAACAATGCGAAAAGATCAAAAAAGAAATAGCAGCTTTAAACATTACGTTTAAAGTAAAGACTGGAAAAAATGATCAAGTATTTGGTACAATATCTTCTAAGCAAATAAATGAAGAATTAAAGAAAAAGGGATATGAAATAGATAAAAAGAAAATTATGTTAGATCATCCTATTGATTCACTAGGAAGTCATAACGTAAAAATTGAATTACATAAAAAGGTAATTGCAGAAATAAAAGTAACACTAGCAAAGTAGGTGATGGTAATGCCAACAGCAAGAAAAATGCCAGCTAATATAGATGCAGAAATGAATATCTTAGGAATAGCATTCCTAGATAATAGTTTAGTTAATCAAATGATGGATGAATTATATCCAGAAGTCTTTTATAGCGACAAAAACCAAAAACTATTCAGTGCTATCAAAGCTTGTTACGATAACAAAGTTCCTATTGATATCACTACAATAAAAGAAGAATTAACTAAAAAGAACCAATTAGAAGCAGTAGGTGTTGATTACATTACAGAAGTAATTGATTCTGTAGTAACTTCAGCTAATCTAGATCATTATATAAAAATGATTAAAGATAAAGCTGTAGCTAGAGAATTAATTAATACTGCTACTAATATCATAACAACTGCATACGATGAAGACTTAGATATAACAAGCGTTCTTGATAATGCTGAAAACAAGATTATCAATGTAGCTAAAGCAAGAGAAACAACTGACTTCATCGATATTAAAGATGCTTTATCAACAACAAGAGAATCTCTTGATGAATTAGCTAAAGCATATAAAGCTGGAAATAAACTAACAGGTATTACATCAGGTTATAAAGATTTAGACCAAATCACATTTGGTTTCCATCCAGGTGAATTAATCATCATTGGTGCTCGTCCTGGTATGGGTAAAACTGCTTTTGCTTTAAATATTGCAACTAATGCTGCTAAATCAACTCCAAAAGCAGTAGCTATATTTAACTTAGAAATGACAGTTGATTCATTAGTAACAAGAATGATTTCATCTGTTGGTCAAGTTGAAGGTAGTAGATTACAAACTGGTTACTTAGAAGAAACAGATTGGCAAGGTATCAACGAAGCATCAGCTATTCTTTCAAAAACAAACATTCAAATTGTAGCTGACTCAGGCGTTAACCTTGGTGATATAAAAGCTAAGTGTCGTAACATAGCTAATCGTCCAGAAGGATTAGGTTTAGTTATCATCGATTACTTACAATTAGTAACAATGGGCGGTAGAAGACCAGACAATCGTCAACAAGAAGTACAAGAAATATCTCGTTCATTAAAACAAATGGCTCTAGAACTTAAAGTTCCAGTTATTGCCTGTGCACAATTATCACGTGGTGTTGAACAAAGAGATAAAACAGTACATAGACCAATGTTATCAGACTTAAGAGAATCTGGTGCTATTGAACAAGATGCAGACTTAGTAATGTTTATTGATAGAAAAGATTACTATCAAGCTGCTCAAGCAAATGAAAAACCAAAGAATGTTGTAACAGACATTATTATTGCTAAGAACCGTAAAGGAACAGCAAATGGTACAGTACAATTACTATTCAAATTACCATACAGTCTTCTTTTACCATACTTAGCACCAAGAGAAGAAGAGGGAGAACAAAATGGATAATAATAAAAAGAGTTTAATCCTATCCATCTTACTAGTAATAGCTTTAGGTACTCTTTTAACATTTTCATTTTTACATGAAGAAAAATTCGAAGTTCCTAACTACATATACCAAGTATATCTAGAAGGAAACAAAATAGGTTTAATAGAATCTAAAGATGAGTTATATAAACTTATCAACAATGAACAAGCTGAAATTAAAAACAAATACAAAGTTGATCAAGTATACCCACCAAATGGATTCCAAATAATAAAGACTTATACATATGATGACGAATTATCTTCTGTTGAAGATGTTTATAGTAAAATTCAAGACCAAAAGAACTTTACTGTTAAAGGTTATACTGTAACTATTAAACCAACTGGTGAAGATAGTGAATTAATCTACATATATGTACTAGATAAACAAATTTTTGAAGATTCATTAAAAAGAATTGTCTCAATCTTCGTTGGTGAAGATAGATTCAACCAATACCAAAATGAAACTCAATCAGAAATTGTTAACACTGGTTACAAAATAGAAAATATGTATTTTGATGATAAGATTACAATCAAAGAATCATTCATTTCTGCTAATGAAAGAATATTTACTAACTCAACTGATTTAACTAAATATTTATTATTTGGTGATAACAATGAAGATAGAGAGTACACAGTTGTTCAAGGTGATACAGTTGAATCAATCGCTGAAGCTAACAAACTTAACGTTGATGAACTACTAGTTGCTAACCAAAACATCAAGAGTTCAGATGCTTTACTAGCAATTGGTCAAAAACTAAACGTTGCCTTAATCAATCCAGTACTAACATTAATATATGAAGAATTAGTTGTTGAAGATTTACCATCACAATTCCAAACAGAATATGTTGATGATCCTAATCAATACATGGGTATTGAAACTGTTAAACAAGAAGGCCAAGACGGTATCAACCGTACAACATATAGAACACAATTTATCAATGGTGCTCGAAACCAAGGTATCAAAATCATTGGTCAACCAATACCTATCAAAACAACTCAAAATAAAATTATTGCTCGTGGTACTAAGAGAAACTCTACAGTTACAGGTAACTTCGTACCTACTAACTCAGTATGGCAATGGCCTACAAACGTACCTTACGTTATCACATCTGGTTTCGGATGGCGTTGGGGTGCTCTTCACGAAGGTATCGATATATCAGGTACAGGTTTCGGCTCTCCAATATATGCTGCCCTAGATGGAAACGTTGTAGCAGCTGGTTGGGGTGGTATGGTTGGTAACCTTGCCGGATTAAATGTCGTACTTCAACATGATAATGGTTATTACACAGTTTATGCTCACATGAGTAAAGTTTATGTTTCTGTCGGCCAAAGAGTAGCACGTGGTCAAGCAATCGGTGGAATGGGTATGACAGGAGCAGCAACAGGTGTCCACTTACACTTTGGTTTATACTATGGTGTACCATATAATGGTGGATACACACTAAACCCAATGAGGTTGTGGAATTAATGCAAGCATGCATATTATCTAGTGGTTCTGAAGGAAACTGTACTTACATTTCCACTAAGAACCACAAGATATTATTAGATATGGGTACAAATGCCAAATACATAAAAGATCATCTAGAATTAATTGATGTTAATGCTGACGATATTGATTATGTATTTATCACACACACACATAAAGACCACGTAAGTGCATTGCCTGTATTTATAAAAAAATACAAACCAACAGTTTGTATTAGTGCAAAAATGTTTAGTGAACTAGAATGTTTAAAAGATTACGATAATATTCTTCTTTTTGATAACAAAGTAGAATTAGATGATAATACTATAATTGATATTATTAAAACTAGTCATGATGCTGAAGACTCTCGTAGTTTCATCATAACTAACGACGATAAAAAAATAGTATATCTAACTGATACTGGATATATTAATCAAAAATACTTTGATAAATTGTCAAACTGTGAATTATATTTATTTGAAAGTAATCATGATGTTGAAATGTTAATAAATGGACCATATCCTAAAATGTTAAAGGATAGAATCCTTGGACCTAAAGGTCACTTATCTAACAAAGATAGTTCTGTTTATCTAGCTAAACTAATTGGTGATAAAACAAAAAAAATTGTTTTAACCCATCTTAGTTCTCATAACAATACAGATGAACTAGCTTTATCAACAATCAAAGAAACATTTAAAGAATATGATATAAAATTTAAAAACATATCATGTGCTCATCAAAAAGAAATGGGTGAGATAATAAAAGTATGATAAAAATAATATGTTTAGGAAAAATCAAAGAAGATTATCTAAATGATTTAATAAAAGATTATCAAACTAGAATAACTAAATATCATAAAATAGAAATTATTGAACTAAAGGATCAAAATGATTTAGATAAAGAAGCAACTGATATAGAAAAATATTTAAATCCAAGAGATTTTATCATAAGCTGTGCTATTGAAGGAGAACAATTTGATTCTAAATCATTTGCTAACAAAATAAATGAAACATTTAATAACTATGGTACTATTACTTTCATAATTGGTAGTAGTGAAGGAATCCATAGTAGAATTAAAGATAGATCAAATCTAAAATTATCTTTCTCTAAATTCACCATGCCACATGGTTTATTTAGAGGGGTACTTTTAGAACAAATCTATCGTTCATTTAAAATAATAAATAATGAAACTTACCACAAGTAAGTTTTTTTATTTGTTATGTATTATGTTAAAATATAAATAGGTGATAACAATGATTGGTAATGACTGGGATGAAGTATTAAAAGTAATATGGAATAGTGAAGGATTTAAAAAGTTCTATCACATTATTGAAAATGAATATAATACTAAAACAATATATCCGCCTAAAGACCATATCTTTAATGCTTTAAAACTAACACCATATAAAAATGTTAAAGTTGTTATAGTTGGTCAAGATCCATATCATGGTGAAGGTGAAGCAATGGGGTTATCTTTCTCTGTTAACAAAGATATAAAAATCCCACCTTCATTACAAAATATCTATAAAGAATTAAATGACGATTTAAATATACCAATTCATCAAGATGGTGACTTAACTAAATGGGCTAAAGAAGGAGTATTACTTTTAAATGCTGTCTTAACTGTTGAAAAAGATAAGCCGGCATCTCATCGTAATCTTGGTTGGGAACCACTTACTGATTACATAATTAAAGAACTTAATCAAAAAGATGAACCAGTTGTTTTCATCTTATGGGGCAACTTTGCTAAAGAGAAAGCTAAATTTATAACTAATCCAAATCATTATATAATAACTTCTCCACATCCATCCCCATTTAGTGCTCGTAGTGGTTTCTTTGGTAGTAAACCATTCTCTAAAACAAATAATTACTTAATAAAGAAAAATATAAAACCAATTGATTGGGATTTAAACAAATAAAAAAGAGTTAGTAATCTAACTCTTTTTAAAATTTAAAGTCTTCAACATTATCATCTTGCATGTTCTTACCATCGAAGAATGGTTTAATGTTAATACCATGCATCTTACTAACAATGTTAGATGGGAATGTTCTAATTAATTCATTCTCATCGCTAGTATATCTATTATAATATGTTTTTACTGCAGCTAACTTTTCGTCATTAGCTTTTAATTCATTAGTAAGTTCTTTAAAATCTTTATTATCTGCTAACTTACTATTATCTATCTTAATTTGTTTTAATAGATTTTCGTATTCAGTTAACTTTCTATCTAAGTCAAAGTTACTAATATCTTCTTTCTTTAACTTATCTATGTCTTTAAAATAATGTTTATCATTCTTTAATAATTTCATTAATAAAGTATCGACATTAACTAAAGTATCATACTTAGTTCTTAAGTTTTCATCGATTAAAGATTCAGCTTCTTCAATCTTACTTTTAAAGTGTTGAATTTTGTTATATGAATAAACATATACAATAGCAATAACTCCAAAAATTATAATTACGAATAAAATACCATAAAATAACTCCATAAACATACCTCAATATCTTATCTCAATTATATCATATTATTAAATTTACAAATTCTTTTATTTATAATAAAATGTAAAGTGGTGAATAAAATGAAAATAAAAAGACTAGTAGTTGGTGTCCTATCGGAGAATTGTTATGTTTTTACTATCGATAACGAATGCATCGTAATTGATCCTGGTAGTGAACCAGAAAGAATAGAAACATACATTCAAGATAAAAAGTTGGTAGGTATTTTAATAACACATCACCATAGTGATCACATTGGTGCTTTAAAGGAGTTACTAAATAATCATCCTGATGTTAAAGAAAATGTTGTTAATAGTGATAAGTTCCAATACGAAATTATTGAGAATCCAGGTCACACTAAAGATTCTGTATCATACTATTTTAAAAATGAAAAAATCATGTTTACTGGTGACTTTATCTTTAAAGGCGCTATTGGTCGAACTGATTTAGGCGGTAGTGACGAAAGTATGATAAAAAGTTTAAAAATGATAAGTGAATATCCTGATGATATAACAATATATCCTGGTCATGGTTTTGAATCTACGTTAGGGTCAGAAAAAGAATCTTTTCATTTTTATTATTAAAAATAATATAGTATAATTAAAATAGGTGGAAATATGAAAAGGGTTAATAAAAAAATTAAAACAGATATATTATCACAAGATTTCCTATACAGAGTAATTATAATGACTATATGTTGTTTTGTTCTAGCAATGACCTATAACATCTTCTTACTATATAATGATTTAGTAATTGGTGGTATTAGTGGTATAGCTATAATTGTAAAGAACTTCATAGATATCAATCCAGCTATCTTCATGTTAGTAATAAACATATTGTTAATTATATTATCATTTTTCTTGTTAGGACCTGAAAGTACAGGTTTATCAATAATAGGATCGTTACTATATCCGTTATTCGTATCACTTACATCACCATTTTGTAATGATATAGCTAATAACTTAGTAATTAATGATTTCCTATTAATTGTATTAATAACCGGTACTATTGTAGGTGTAGCAGATGGTTTCTTGTATAAAACAGGATTTACTACAGGTGGAACCGATATAGTAATTCAATTGATGCAAAAATACTTGCATTTATCTAGTGGTAAAGCTTCAAGAATAGTAAGTGTATCAATTATAATTGGTGGTAGT
>CADBLZ010000085.1 GCA_902795675.1 uncultured Erysipelotrichaceae bacterium | reverse complement strand
CTACAGCTTGAGATGGTACATTAACATTGTATGTAACATTAGTAACCGCACTATTCCATACAGCATATAATGTAGCTCCATTACCGCTTAATACGTTATTATCAATTAAATCTTTAACAGTAATCTCATCATCAGGATCTAAGTTTTCGTCATATGTCTTGTTATCGTTTTTATATGACCAAGCTTCGAAATCAAATCCTTCTTTAGTATAAGTATTAGCAGGAACTTTACCAGCATTGTCAGCATCTATTGTTAAAGTAATAGGATCTCCTGTTCCGCCATTAGCAGCAAATGTAACATCAACACTTGCAGGTGTCCATTTACCATATAGTGTTAAATCCTCAGTAAGATCAGACACTTCTTCGATGGCATCACCATTAAGATCTTCGTTATCATACCATCCACCAAATGTATAACCAGGTCTTACAGGATCAGCTAAATCAAATGATGCAGTATAATGAGTAACAGTTGTTTCATTATCACCTGTACTTGTTACAGGATAATTATCATTATCATTTACGTCATAACTAATAGTAAATTGAGTATCATTCCATGTAGCATCAACAGTTATAGTGTCGTTTCCATCTTTAATTAATGCCTTAACATCATCTAATGTTAATTCATCTTCAGTACCACTAACTACCCATTTAACAAATGTAGAGTAATTTCTATTCTTAATTAAACTTGGTAATTCAGTATCTGTATATTTAACATCTACAGAAACAGAATTAGCATATTCATCATCTTCAGTTTCTTTTACTTGTCCACCATTACCATTATAAGTAATAGTTGCTTTATTTTCAGTCCATATAGCATATAATATTAAGTCTTTAGAATCTAATAGATTAATACTTCCTTCATTTGCATAAGAATCACCAGATCCATCAGCTTCAGTATTCCATTCACTGAATGTATAACCCTTAACATCATAAGTATTAGCACTTATTGTAGTTGCACCTTCAACTACTTGATCATCCATATCTCCAGTGCTTTCTAATTCTGCACCTTGAGGAACGTTAGCATCAAATTCAATAGTCATTTTCTTTAATGTATATTTAGCATAATAAACTGCATTATCAGTAGAAGTTAATAAACTATGAGTAGTTTTAATTTCATCACTACCCTCTGCTACCCAGCCAACAAATGCATAGTTAGCAGTATCTTCTAATGTAGGTAAACCTAATACAGAACCAGTAATTGCTGTATTATAAGTCATTATTTCAGAACTATATTCAATTTCATCTTCTGCAACTTCTAATTCAGGATTATAATTCTTTAATTCAATTAATCCAGAATATGTAGGTTCAGTTGAACCAGCATTTGTATAACTAGCAACTAAAGTAATATCACCTTTAACTGGAGTATCAAAATTATAATATTCTCCATTTAAAGTCCAGTAAAGGAATACTTTTCCATCTATTGAAGGATCAGTAGGTTTTACTGCCTTATTACCATATTTAACACTTTGTGAAGCATTTGTTGTTTCGTCATTATCATCATCAAATATAACAGTAAATGTTTCATCAGTATTTACTGTATCACCATTTTCATCAACTAATACACCATTGATATAGTCGATTTCAATTGGATAGCTTGGAGCTTCAACCTCTACACCACCCACAACATCATACCAATATTCAATTGTTTCTTCACCATATGAATAAACCATAAAATATAGTATATGAACATCGCTATGTTTTTGAATGTTACTATTAGTAACACCAGCAAAAGTAAAGTATTCTAGATTTGGAACATAATCATTATTTTTATAATTAGCATACGTTTTATCTTCTGTAAGCAAATGATTTCCAATAATGTAGCCAAATGAAGGTAAATCAGAAGAAGAATCAATTGAAAGAGCATTTACATTGATAAACATTACAGAAACTAATATTGCAAAAACTAAATATTTAATCTTTTTCATTTTCATCTTCCTCTCTATTATTGTTTAACCGGTGTTGCATTAAATGTTTCACCGTTAACTTGAACCTTATTATATTGTGTTTGAATAACATTACATGGTACAGTTGCTCCTACCGGAGTTCCTTGGATAACTGCACCAAATGAAGCGCCTTTATAAATACATAAGTCTTTCATACTACTATCAGTATAATAAACTTGAGCAGTATTCTTAGTATCAGTTATTACTGCACTTGTACCATTACCAGATGTTGGTGAATATGTATGGTATGCAGGAGCAGAACATCCAATATCTGCTATATTCCAATTTGGATTAGTTCCAACTGGAACAGTATATGTATGTTGTCCTGAACAAGCTCCACTAAATGTTACTGTTTTTTGTTCAGTAGTTGGAGCATTAGCAGTTTTAGTTAAGTTAACATTATTTCCACTTCTACCACTAATTGTTACAGTAAATCCACTTCTTTGACAAGAACCTGGAATACTATTATTAGATTGAGAAGTTCCACATATTTGACCATCTAAAATGTAATTATAAGTAACAGGTTGTGGTTGTGGTTGAGGTGTTGGTGTTGGTGTTGGATTATCTCCACCAACTTTATCCCAATGAGCATATATTGTCATATCCTCATCTACTTCAGCCTTTTCAAAATCGATTGGTTGACCACCACTTGAAGCACTCCACCATCCTGCAAACGTATATCCATCTCTTGTAGGATCCGCAGGCTTTTCAATTAGGTTACCACTTTCAACTGTAAGCGCATCCATTGCATTACCACCTTGAGTATCAAGAGTAACTGTAACGCTATATATAGCACTTAAAGTAATATCACTATCTAAAGGTCTATCAAAGTCATATTTTTCACCAGATAAACGCCATTCAAGGAATGTATTCTTATCTTTAACAGGATCTTCTGGTCTTGTAGGTATTTCGCCTTTATCTATAACTTGATTAGGTATATCTGTACCTCCATGAGTATTAAATGATACAACGATTGAATTTTCACCAAGTTCTTGCCATTTTGCTTCTAGAGTAAAACTTGAAGTAACTTTAGTATTGAAATCATACAGTTCATCATCTAAATCCCATTCTATAAAAGTATATCCTTCTTTTTCAGGATCATCAGGTTTAGAAACCAATTCACCATCATTAACTTTTACTTCATTGATGATACTATCACCATCACTAAACTTAACAACATGAACCTTAGTAATTAGTTCTGATTGTCCTAAAGCAAAAGCCACAATGACTCCCGAAACTAGAACGATAGTAGTAATTACTATTACTAGTAACTTCTTTTTGGCATCAGTCATATCTTATACACCTACTTTATATTTTTCTACTATTAAAAGTATATCATCATGAAAAATAAATATCAATGGAAACCATAAAAAAATAACTCTATTTTTTAGAGTTATTTTTAATAATATCACGAGCACTTACAAGTCCTGTAGCAGCAGCTGTTACGATATTTCCGGCCTTTCCAGCACCATCACCAATAAAATAGATATTATCGTCTTCAAGTTTGAATTGGTTATTAGTATCTATTTCATTACTGAAGAACTTTATTTCTGGTCCATATAATAATGTATCATCATTATTAACACCAGGGATAATCTTATCTAATTTTTCTAATCCTTCTAGAATATTCATTATAATTCTATGAGGCATTACTAAAGCAAGATCTCCGGCAACGCAATCTTTTAGTGTAGGTTCAATAAATCCTTTATTAATTCTGTGCCACTCACTACGACGGCCATTTCTTAAATCTTTTAAAGACTGAATAATAGGTTTACCATCACCTAAAACATTAGCAATTCTAGCAATACTTTCACCATAAAGTCTAGTATTAGTTACAGGTTCAGTAAGATTAACTTTAGAGATAAAAGCAAAGTTAGTATTATTTGATTTAGTATCTTTTAAAGCATGACCATTAACACAAATAAAACCATAATAATTTTCCTTTGTAACAAATCCACCAGGATTAGTACAGAATGTTCTTATTTCATTGCCATAAGTATCTGTTTTAACAAATATTGTTGGGTCATATATAACATTTGTTATGTCT
>CADBLZ010000084.1 GCA_902795675.1 uncultured Erysipelotrichaceae bacterium | reverse complement strand
TATAAAATTCTTTATATTCTTTTTTATAATCAAAAGCCATATTTTTTATCTCCTCTCAAGTACTGTGATACTTTCGCAATGATATGTATATGGGAACATATCTAAACCAGTTACCTCTTTAACTTTATAATTTAAACTTAATTCTTTTAGATCACGTGCTAAAGTCATTGGATCACAAGAAATATAAATGATTTTTTGAGGATTCATTCTAGTAATAAAATCTCTTGTTACTTTATCTAAGCCAGCACGAGGTGGATCTAGAATAATAGTATCTATTTCATCTTTAATCTTTTTAATATTATCTTCTACTTTACCTAACATAAAGTAGATATTAGATGCATCGTTTAGTTTAGCGTTAGAGATACCATTTAATGTGGCATTTTTAACGATCTCTAAACTATAAACTTTATCTACTTTATGAGATACACTAATACCTAGTGTACCTACTCCTGAATATAAATCTAAGATACATTTAGATTTATCAATATATTCATTTAGTTTATCAAAGATAATACGACATATTTCTCTATTAACTTGGAAGAATGAATCATAAGATACATTAAATATTAGATGATTTATTACTTCTTTAAATGATGATTCTCCATATACTAATTTGTTATTTAGAATAATACCTTTTATCTTATGATTATTAGTTAAGTAATCAATATCTATTTGTGGTTTTGTTTTAGAATCTATTACTAGTAATAATTCATTTAAGTAATTAGTTCTTATTACTAGTTCACCATCTTTTATTCCTAGATACTTTATATCTTTTATAAAGTCACTAATAGATTGTTCTGCTAGTAAGCAGTCATCTATTTTAACTAGTTTATGGGTTTCACTTATATAGTAACCGTATTCGTTATTCTTTATTTTTAAAGTTATCTTATTACGGTAATGTAAGTCATTAGGAGATTCGATTACATTGATATCTAGTTTTAAACCACTATATTTTAAGATTATACTTTCTAACTTTTCTTTTTTATACTTTAATGTATTAGAATAACTAGTATTAAGTAATGCACAACCACCACAAGAATCGAAATATGGGCAGAGACTTTCTACTCTATCAGGTGATGTTTCTAAGTATTTAGTAACAATACCTTCATTATATTTTTTAGATTCTTTAGTTATATTTATATTAACTAATTCACCTGGTAAAGTATTGGGAACAAAAGTTATTTTGTTATCAATATAACAAATACCTCGACCCATGTTATCTATTTTTTCTATTCTTATATTCTCCATTTTATTCTCCTATTTATAACGGAATGTCTTTGGTGATAATTTCTTTACTAGTTTTAACATTATAATCATATATATAGGTAATACTATAGCAGATATTAATAATACTAGATGTAATGATATTTGATCAAAACGAGTTAAGTTAGCAAAGATATATAGTACTAAGATATATAGTGCTACATATGAGATACTAGCATTATTAGAGTTATCTGTGTATGGTTCTAATAAGTAATATAACGATAAGAAATGAACACAGAATAAAACTGAACAAATGATAAAGCTAACTGTCATTTCGATAAAGACAACTGGTGAGAATACTTTAGTTGCTAGTTCTAGAACTAGTAAGCAAAGTGATAAGACAATTGCTGGAATGACATTAATCTTTAAGATTGATTTTAATCTTAAATAAAATAAATTCATAATTGTTTTTGGATAACGATAGAAGTTATACTTAAGCATTGCTCTATCACAATGGAAGTACATTGCTTTAGTTAAACTTACTGTTGGATTAGTTAAGAATAAGATAAAGACAAATATCATGAAGTAGTTATCAATTGAGTTACCTATCTTACCAGAAAGGTTTGGATTTAAGTGTAAACTTACTAGTAATAAACCAGTTATAAAGATATAGAATAATGATGTTACTTTAGCTGTATCAAATAAGATATCTTTATGACGATCCATAAATAAGTCATTAAAATATTTATAACCATGTTCTTTATTTATTCTTTCATTTACTTTAACTTTCATCTTGTTAGGTGTAAATGTACCTAATGTTAATATTTCTTCATCAATAACACTAGTATATAAACTAAATTCTCTTTTATATAAACGAGATATAGCATCGGTTTTTATTAACCAGAATATTATTAACAAGATAGTTAATAATAGTTCAACTAACATTATTATTTTAAAAGCATTAAATGAAACACTTATTTTTGTTACAGCAAAAACAAATGGTAATGCTAGCAAGAATAATAGTAATGGTAATTTAATGAAGTTATTATTCATTACTATTATATTTAATTTGTCATATATAAATAATAATATTATAGTTAAGAAGATAAATGATAATACAAAGTATAACATTATATAAATAAATGATTCATTAACTATTGGGAAGAAAACAGCTTTAGGAGTTTTTTCTGTTACTTTAGTTAAGAATGATGATAAAACACTTATGTATAAAGGTATGATAATAATGAATACATTAAGGATTAAGTGTTTTAATGTTTCGATAATAGTAAATAATTTAGCATTAAGTTTCATCATGATAACATTATTATATTTACTTTCATCTGCTTTAAATGTTTTGATAGTAAGTAAAACTAATAAAGGTATCATAAATAAGAAACCAGCATAAATTGATATACCACTTTCTTGCTCTAATATATTAGGTATATATAATAAGACAATTGTTAAAACAAAATTAATTAAGATTAGTTTTATTATTTTAGCTATGGAACCTAGGAATGCAAAGATTAAGACCATAGCACTATTTTCATAAAAATCATCAGATATAAATTTACTTAGAAATTTATTCTTTTTAAAAGAATATATTGATTCATTACCTAGAGAAGTCATGTTGACTTTAAAGATATTCTTGATACTATTTATCATCAATATCACCTTTTAAGTAATCAATAATATATTCTTTATTCTTTTTCTTTTTAGGTACTAGATGTAATTTACCTTCGTTTAAGATAACAATCTCATCACATAGTTCTAGTGCTAGTTCCATGATGTGTGTTGAGAAGATTAAGATGTGATTCTTTTTTAGTTTTAGTAAGTGTTCTTTCATTTCTTCACTAGCTACGACATCTAAACTTGTTAATGGTTCATCTAGTAGTAATACTTTGGTATTTAAGATGATATTAACTAGCATTTGGATTTTTGTTTTCATACCAAAAGAATAATCTTTTAGTAATTTATTCATATCCTTTTTATCTAGGTTCATCATGTCAAAGTATTCTTCTGGTGTTTTTAAGTCAGGAATTCTATCTTTATTGATATCAATAAAGTAAGTTAAGAATTCTTTACCTGTTAGAAATTCAGGAACAATTGGATTACTAACTGTGTAACCAATGTTATCACTTTTTAATTCTTTCTTTTTATCTTTGTCGTCTAGTAAGTAAATATCACCATTATAACTTAAGTCATCATTGATACAGTTAAATAAGGTTGTTTTACCACTACCATTACGACCAAGTAAACCATAGATTTTGCCTTCTTCAAAAGTAAAATCTATATTCTTTAGGACTTCATTTTTAGAGAAATTCTTTGATAAGTTTTTAAGTTCTAGTTTCATTTTATTTTACGACCTCGTATTCTTCAAATGTACCGTCACTAGCCTTTTTCCCTTCAACTTCTAATAATTTATCTAAGATTCTATCGCCTCTAGAATCAGTAAATTGATTAAATACTTGAATTAAGAAACCCTTATTATTCTTATATCCTTCTTTATTTAATACTTCTAATGCACTATCAACATAATGAGATGTTTGATCTGCAGGTATTTCAATCTTTTCGTTAGTGAAACGATGTTTGATTACTACGATTACTTTGAAACCAAAGTCATTAACAAAGTATTT
>CADBLZ010000083.1 GCA_902795675.1 uncultured Erysipelotrichaceae bacterium | reverse complement strand
GCTGCTACAGATGGACCTATGGCCCAAACTAGAGAACATATCTTACTTGCTCGTCAAGTTGGTGTTCCTAAAATCGTAGTTTATATGAATAAATGCGATCAAGTTGATGATCCTGAACTATTAGACTTAGTAGAAGAAGAAATCAGAGACTTATTAAGAGAATATGACTTCGATGGTGATTGTCCAATCATTAAGGGTTCTGCTCTTAAAGCACTTGAAGGAGACGAAGCTGCTGTTCAATCTATTAAAGACTTAATGGCTGCTGTAGATTCTTATATCCCAGTTCCTACTCGTGATAACGACAAACCATTCTTAATGTCAATTGAAGACGTATTTACTATTTCTGGACGTGGTACAGTTGTTACTGGCCGTGTAGAACGTGGTCAATTAAAACTTAATGACGAAGTTGAAATCGTTGGTTTAAAACCAACTCAAAAAACTGTTGCTACAGGTATCGAAATGTTCCGTAAGTCTTTAGACTTTGCTGAAGCTGGAGACAACGCTGGTGTATTACTACGTGGTGTTTCTAGAGAAGACGTTGAACGTGGACAAGTTCTTGCTAAACCAGGATCTGTTACACCTCATACTAAATTCGAAGCTTCTGTTTATGTACTAAGCAAAGAAGAAGGTGGACGTCATACTCCATTCTTTACAAAATATAGACCACAATTCTATTTCAGAACTACTGACGTAACTGGTACTATTGAATTACCAGAAGGTACTGAAATGGTTATGCCTGGTGATAATGTTAATATGACAGTTGAATTAATTGCTCCAGTTGCTCTTGAAAACGGTACTAAGTTCTCTATCCGTGAAGGTGGACGTACTGTTGGTGCTGGTGTAGTTTCTAAAATTGATGCTTAATATTAAATAAGTAATAATAAAAAAGTAGGTTAGTCCCTACTTTTTTTATTGTGTATAATTTGTTATAATAAACACCGTGGTGAAGCTTATGCCAAAGAGAAGTGTAAAAAAACAAGTTAGTACTGTATCTAATGATGAATTATTAGATCTTATAATGACTAAGAAAGCTAAGAAGACTACTAAGAGTTCTTCTAAAGTAAAGCTTTCTGATAAAGCTAATGTTGATAGTAAGATAGTAAAAGGTATTATTACTGATAAGAATAAAGTTAATAAGGCTAGTCTTATTAACAAGAAAAAACAAACTAAGAATGAAATAGAAATACCTAAGTTAAAGCCTAAAAAAGGAAGTCTTATTGAAAAAGAAGTTAATAAAGAAGTACTTATTAACGAAATAATTGAATCTCAAGATAATCTTGAAATGACGCAATTTGATTTAAAATTTGATTTACCTAACTCTATGAAGAGAAAAGTTAAACCAAAAGGTAAGAATAAAGTTAAGATTGAACTTCCTGAAGAAGAGGAAGAGGCCAAAGCAAGAGTTAATAGACATAATGTTTATAAATGGTTGTTAATTGTTGGTATTATTGTTTCTTTAGTCTTAATCTATTTAATAATTTCTTCTGTGGTTAATTATAAAAAGAAAACGGAGTTAGAAACTGTTAGTAAAGAATTAATATCTACTGAAGATAAAAAGATACATGATTATTATTATGAATGTATTGAAAAACCAGTAACTGATAGTGATATAAGTCGATTAAGAATTAAAGAAGATGAATTAAAAGTATTTTTTTCTAGATTAAATGCCAGTATTTATTATTATGATCTTACTACTGGTTATGAATTTAAGATTAATGAAGATGAAACTTATTATGCTGCTAGTACTATAAAAGTGCTATCAGCTCTTTATTTATATAGTAAAGCCAGAAGTGGATCTGTTGATTTAAATGATACTGTTAAATATCTAAGTAAATATGATGAAGAACAAGATAAATCAGCTTATTTCAATTATAAACATGGAGATAACATTAAGGTAAGAGATTTAGTTGAATTATCTCTAGTTCACAGTGATAATTTAGCTTATTATATGTTAGTTCAATATATTGGAAGAACATCTCTTGTTAATTATGCACTTTCTTTAGGGGCTAAGAATCCATTAAATGTTGATTTATTTGGTGAAGTAACTGTTAATGATATGTTTGCTTATTTAAAAGAACTAAGTAATTTCTTTAGTATTAATGATGTATATAGTAGAGAATTAAATAACTTTATGGTTATTTCTGATCAAAATGATTTAAAATTACCAGGTATAGATGCAGCTACGAAGTATGGAGAATTTGGTATGTTCTATCATAATATAGGTATTATCTATGATGAACATCCTTATATCTTAGTAGTATTAACTAAAGATGGTAAGAATGAAGAAGAGATTCAAAATATTAGTTACAAGGTAAAAGAATTGCATAATAGATTTTATAATTTAAGAAAAACAAACTGTGAAAAGACAGTTAATAATTAAAAAAAGTATTAATCTTCTTGATTAATACTTTTTATTTCTTTAGCAAACTCTTCAGCTAAGATACCATTTGCATTTAAGTTATCATATAAACCTTTGTTAATAACAAAGTCGTATTCACCGATATTTTCAAATACTTTAGGTTTGAAACCAAGTTTGAATTCATCTAATCCTTTGTATGGATTGTTATCATTAAAGTTACCAGATATACCATTGAAATCCATGAAGTTATAATCTTTCTTGTAGTATTCAATCATTGAATAATATAAGAAGTAATTAGAACATAGATCTTTATAGTTACTGTCGTAACCACTAATAATAACGTTTATTCTATCTTTATATCTGATAGTAACAGCACCAGCTATATATAATTCTTGGTTTTGAATTAAGTCTTGGTTAATACGAGCTAACATGTTGTTATATGAATTTAAGATATTATCTGAATCTATTTTCTTCTTTAAGTTATCACTATTATTATTTTTAAATAAGTTTTCAGCTAGTTCTTGATTGTGTTCTGTTTCTAATTCGTATAATCTTTTAATACTTTCTAAGCATACAGCAAAATCAATCTTTACTAGGAAGATATCGATTAGATCACCTTTAGAAAAAGCATTGTAGTAATGGTAATAGTGATTTATATTATCTTTTTTCTTATTCTTAATAAAGTTATATAAGATTGGCATTTGTTCTCTTGTTGCTTTTACTAATGATAAGCCATTTTTTAAAGATTTATGTATCTTATTACGTGTATTCTTGTTATAAGAAGATAGTGTAGCTTTCTTAAGTAATAAGATAGCGCTATATTTAGGAACCATTGATTCGAATGATAATTCTTCAATTAGTTCTGTATAACCATTTCTTTTTAATTTATCTTTAATTCCTAAGTTTTTATTATATTTTATTTGTTTTGCTTTTAAATCTAGTTCACCAACTGCTATTTCAGGGTTTATCTTGATGAAAGCAACGTTTTTCATGTAATATCTTTTTCTTACTAATTCAGTAAATATTCTAAGAATATTATCATCGTAGTAATCAAGTAAGAATCCCCTTGGAGCATAAGCATATTGGGAAATAAAGTTTAATCTTTTGATAAGAATGATAGATGCACCAATTAAGTTATTATTATCGTCTTTTAAACCTATTAGGTCGTAATCATACTTTTGCTCTGCTTTATACATCGCATATTGTGATGTTTCACGATAATTACCTAGTGGATGTTTTTTTGCAAATTCATCAAATTCAAATATACTTAGTTCTACTAGTTTCATGATATGCAATCCCTTTCTTCTTCAAATGAAGAGATTATTATATCATATTTGAAAAATATTGCAATAAGTAATGATTTAGTTTAAAATTGATGATAGAGAGAAGGCTAAATGATGGATAGCAAAAAATATAATACAATTATGAATTCTAGTATTCTATTTAATATTTTAACTATAGGTGTAGGAGTTTTACTTTTACTAATTGGTGAAGAAAAGTTATCTTTTGAATCTATATTATTAATATTAGGTGCTACTATTACATTAAGCGGTTTAATGGATGTTATTAAATATATTTCTACTGTAGGTAAGAATAATATCTTTAAAGTATGTGTTATTACTGGTGCTGCTAGTACTGTATTAGGTTTATTTACAATGTTTAATGATTTAGATGCTTTAAAATATATGGGTATTTTTGCTGGATCATGGTTTATTATTAGATCTATATCAAACGGATACCTTTCATGCGTATTAATTAAAAATAAAGATGATGCTTTCCCAATCATTAGTTTAACAACATTAATTATTCTAGTAGCTGGTGTACTTGTTATGATTAATCCATTTAAAGTATTTGTTACTAATATTAGATTAGTTTCATTATTTGTTATATCAGTTGGAGCTTTTGAATTTATTATTCAATTATTATTAACAAATAAAAAAGAGAGATTATTAAAGTATTTTAAATAAGACGTAAGTCTTATTTTTTCTTGATTTATAGGTTCTTTTATGTTAAATTATTTAGGAACGGAAGTGTATATATATGGAAAGTATACTAGAAACTGCATTATTAGTTATATCAGTATTATTAATTGCTATTGTTTTATTACAAAGTAATAAAGCTAGTGATGCTGGTCAAATTATTAGTGGTGGAAACGATGCGTTATTCCAAAATCAAAAGGAACGTGGATTTGAGTTATTCTTAACTAGATTAACAGTTGCTTTAGGAATTGCATTTTTTGTAATATCTTTTATATTATTCATTAAATAGTCCGTTAGGACTTTTTTTTATTCCCTTATTTTGTTATAATTTATACTGAATAATGGTAATAAAAGAATCAAAAAGGTGATTTTTATGAAAGATAAAATAGTTAACTTAATGAATGATGTTCATGAAGCTAAAGACTTAATTGAGATAAATGATTTATTAGGTTTAAAATCTAGTGAAGAATTAAAAGAGTTACAAGATACTCTTACTGAGCTTAGTGATGAATACGTTATGTATGTTACTAAGAAGAATAAATATATTTTATTAAAGAACTGTCCTAACTTAAAAGTTGGTAAGTTAGTTGTTAATAAAAAGGGATTCGGTTTCTTATTACAAGAAAGAGAAGAAGATATCTATATTGAAAAGAGCAACTTGAATGATGCTATTCAAGATGACCAAGTATTAGTAGAAACTTTTAAAAACGGTAATAAAGTAGAAGGTCGAGTTTTAAAGATTATTAAGAGAGATCTAGATAATCTTGTTGGTGAAATCATTGTTAAAGATGATGGATTCTATTTAGACTTAGATGATGATAAGAAGAATATCGAAATTAAAATAACGGAAGAAACATCTAGTGATATTGTTGAAGGACATAAAGTTGTTGCTAAGATTAGAACAAGAATTAATAATCATAAATATGTTGCTGATGTTATTAAGGTAATAGGTCATAAGAATGATCCTGGAGTAGATATTTTAAGTATTGCTTATGCTCATGGTATATATGAAGACTTTGGACCAGAAGTAGAAGCTGAACTACCAGATATTCCTAATGAAGTAGATCCTAAAGATTTAGCTAATAGAAGAGATTTAACTAATCAAATGATTTTCACTATCGATGGTGATGATACTAAAGATATCGATGACGCTATTGCTTTAAACATATTAGAGAATGGTAATTATGAATTAGGTGTTCATATTGCAGATGTATCTCATTATGTTAAAGAAAACACAGCTTTAGGTGATGCTGCATATGAACGAGGAACTTCTTCATATTTAGCTGATACTGTTATACCTATGATTCCTCATAAGTTAAGTAATGGTATTTGCTCACTTAATGAAGGTGTTATAAGACTTACAATGAGTTGTGTTATGGAAATTGATCATAAAGGTAAAATTGTAAATTATGATATCTTCCCATCTTATATTAAGAGTGCTAAGAAGATGACTTATAAGAAAGTTAATGACATAATTATGCGTAATATTATTGCACCTGATTATGAACCATTTGCTGATACATTAGTTAAGATGAATGAGTTAGCTCATATCTTAAGAAAAGAAAAAATTCAAAGAGGTTATATTGACTTTGAATTAGATGAAGCAAAGATTGTTCAAGATGAAAATGGTGTAGCAATCGATGTTATTAAAAGACTTAGAGAAGATGGTGAAAAGTTAATTGAAGACTTTATGATTGCTGCTAACGAAACTGTAGCTAATCATATTTATAATATGGATTTACCTTTTGTTTATCGTATCCATGGAAATCCTAAACCTGATAAAGTAGATGACTTTATGAATATGGTTAAGATTTTGGGTTATAAGATAGATGCTAGAGTAGGAGACTTAAGTACAAAGACAATGCAAAGTATTCTAGCTCAATTAAAAGATAAACCTGAGTATCCAATTCTTTCTTCATTACTTCTTAGAAGTATGATGAAAGCTGAATATAGTACTGATAATATTGGTCACTTTGCATTAGCTAGTAAGGCTTATTGTCATTTTACTAGTCCAATTAGAAGATTCCCAGATTTAACAGTACATAGATTATTAAAGAAATACTTAGTTGAACATGATTTAAGTATGCCAACTATCGAGAATCTTGAATCACAACTTGTTCAAGTTGCTCAACATTCTTCTGAAAGAGAAGTTGCAGCAGTTGATGCAGAACGTGATGTAGACGATATGAAGATGGCAGAATATATGGAACAACATATTGGTGAAGAGTACGATGGTACAATTGATACAATCACTGATTTTGGTTTCTTTGTTGAACTAGAAAATCTAGTTGAAGGTTTAGTTCATGTTCAATCTCTTAAAGGTGATTATTTCACATATGTTCCTGAGTTACTTGCTATGGTTGGTAAGTCAACTAAGAAAACATATCGTTTAGGAGATAAAGTAAGAGTAAAATGTGTGGGGGCAAATAAAGCAACTTCAATGGTTGATTTTGAAATTGTAAAGGTTGATAAGAATGGAAATAGTAAACAAGAAAGCTAATTTTAATTATTATATTGAAGATGAAATAGAATGTGGTATTGAACTTCAAGGTACAGAAATTAAATCGATTAGAAAAGGATCTGCTGATCTAAAAGATACTTTTGCTGTTATTAAGAATAATGAATGTCAATTACTTAATATGTATATAGCAAAGTATAAGGAAGGTAATCAATTCAATCATGATGAAAGAAGAACTAGAAAGTTACTTCTTCATAAGAGTGAAATTAGAAAACTAAGAGAAAAGATTGAAAGAGAAGGTTATTCTCTTGTACCTATTAAGTTATATTTTAAAGGACAAAACGCTAAGATACTTCTTGGTGTAGGTCGTGGTAAGAAGTTATACGATAAGCGTGAGACGATTAAAGAAAGAGATCTTAAGAGAGAAAACGAACGTATTAACCATATTTAATTTTGACTCATTATTTGATATAATGTAGACGTTACTAAAAAAGGAGATTATTTATGACAATAACAACTGTCTGGTCAATAATAACCAAAATCATCGATGTTTGTGTCGTATGGCTTATGGCTTATTATATATTAAAAAATGTTAGAAACAATTCGAAGTTATTACTAATTGTTAAGGGTATTATTATTCTTGTTGTATTAAGAATAATAAGTGAATTATTAAATCTATATACTGTAGGTATGTTACTAGAGTATATATTTGAATGGGGACCTTTAGCAGTTATTGTTTTATTCCAACCGGAAATAAGAAGTTTCTTAGAATCTATTGGTAGAACTAAATTACTAGGACGTAGAAAAGTTCTTACTGTAGAAGAAAGAGAAAAAGTAGTTTATGAAATTATGGATTCTATTGAATACTTAAAGAAAAATAAGATTGGTGCTTTAATCGTATTAGAAAGAGATATGTCTCTACAAGAATACATTGCACCAGCTACTAAGATTTATGCTGATGTATCTAGTCCATTATTAGGAACTATCTTCTTCCCTAATAGTCCACTACATGATGGTGGTGTTATTATTCAAGGTGATAGAATTACTTGTGCTGGAGCTGTATTCAAAACAAGTATGGATCCTAATTTAAATAAGAACTTAGGTACAAGACATAGAGCTGCTTTAGGTATTGCTGAAGAAAGTGATGCTATTGCATTAATCGTATCTGAAGAAACAGGTCGTATTAGTATTGCTGTAGATCACGAGATTCATT